>NZ_CDWWXA010000030.1:0-33539 GCF_977971845.1 Frankia sp. CeCAU1
GGTCCACATCCAGTCCCTTCAACGCTCAGACACCCTTCACGGCTGAGGCACCCTTCACTGCTGAGGCACCCCGGCAGGTCACTGCCAAGACACCCCGGCAGGTCCGCCCGCCACGCCGGCACCGGGCTTCGCGCCCACCTGAGCCAGCCGTACCGGTGTCACCTTCCGCACGTCGTCGGCGGTTACGCCCGGCGCCGTCTCCACCAGCACCAGACCATCGGAGGTCACGTCGATGACGGCGAGGTCGGTGATGATGCGCTGCACGACACCTGTGCCGGTCAGCGGGAGCGTGTTCTCGGGCAGGATCTTCGGCGATCCGTCCTTGGCGCAGTGCTCCATCAGAACGATCACGCGGCGGGCGCCGTGGACCAGGTCCATCGCGCCCCCCATGCCCTTGACCAGCTTGCCGGGCACCACCCAGTTCGACAGGTCCCCGCGCTCGCTGACCTGCATGGCGCCGAGGATCGCCGCATCGATCTTCCCCCCACGGATCATCCCGAAACTGGTGGCGGAGTCGAAGAAACTTGCTCCCGTCGCGATCGTCACCGTCTCCTTGCCGGCGTTGATGAGATCCGGGTCCTCCTCGCCGGCGACCGGGTAGGGGCCCAGGCCGAGGATGCCGTTCTCACTCTGCAACACGATCTCCACGCCGTCGGGCACGTGGTTGGGAACCAGCGTCGGCAGACCGATGCCGAGGTTGACGTAGTCCCCGTCGTTGAGTTCCGCCGCCGCACGGGCGGCCATGTCGTCCCGGGACCAGGGCATCTCAGGCACCTCCTGCAGCGGTCGTGACGGCACGCAGGGTGAGCCGCTCGATCCCCTTGTCCGCGGCCTGGCCGGGCGTCAACGCCACCACCCGCTGCACGAAGACTCCGGGCAGGTGGATCTCGTCGGGATCCAGCGCACCCGGCTCGACGAGTTCCTCCACTTCCGCGATCGTCACCCTCCCGGCCATGGCGCAGAGCGGGTTGAAGTTGCGGGCGGCCCTGCGGAAAACCAGGTTGCCGTGCCGGTCACCACGCCGGGCCCGCACCAGGGCGAAGTCCGGCCGCAGCGCCGTCTCCCGCACGAAGACCTGCGGCACCCCGTCGACCTCGAAGACCTCGGTCGGCTTGGGCTGCGAGGCCAGCGCCACCTCGCCCGAGGCGTCGTACCTGATCGGCAGCCCGCCGTCGGCGACCTGCGTGCCGACGCCGGTGCGGGTGTAGAACGCCGCGATCCCGGCTCCACCGGCGCGCAGCCGCTCCGCCAGCGTCCCCTGCGGGTTGAACTCGATCTCGACCTTCCCGGAGAGGTACTGCCGTTCCAGTTCCTTGTTCTCCCCCACGTACGACGCCACCAGACGGCGGATCCGCCCGCCCTCCAGCAGCAGCGAGTTACCCACACCCGGGATCCCGCAGTTGTTGGAAATGACGGTCAGGTCCGAGGCCCCCTGTTCGGCGAGCGCGGCAAGGAGCACCGACGGGATGCCGCAGACCCCGAAACCACCACTCGCCACGCTGGCCCCGACCGGAATATCGGCGACCGCCTCCTGCGCCGACGCCACGACCTTGTCCACCTCACCCCTCCTTCAGCAGGGCCCGGCGCAGCAGAACCGTCTCGGGCGGCGCATCGGCCGGGATCGTGGTCAGCACAAGCCGGGCTCCGTCACGGGGCGCCTCGCCCTCGCCGTGCCAGAACGCGTCGGGAAGGACGACAGCCCGCGTGACATCGCCGGCCACGTCGACCGAGGAGGCGAATCGCACCGCCAGCGTCCAGTCGAAGTGCCCGGCCACATTGGTCAGCGAGGTATAGCCACCCGCCCGCTCCGGGAACTCCAGCGTGGCGGAGTCCCCGCAGCGGGCCCGGGCATCAAGGAGCAACAGTCCCAGCGGCGGCGACCCCAGGCGCCCCAGCCATTCGGCGAGGTACATGGAGGCGCTGTCGGCGTGGTCCTCGCTCACCTCGTCCAGCCCCGTGCCGGCCCGGTCATGTGCCCGCAGCAACCACCTCGCGGGCGACGGCACCGACAGCACGACCCGTCGCCGGGTCGAGTCCGCCAGCGTGCGCATGGTCAGGACCAACCGCTCGACGGCGGGCTCGTCACCGAGCAGGGTGCGTAACGCATAGCCCGTGCGGCTACGCTTCCCCAGCGCGCTCACCAGGTCAGGCGTCGCCGCGAGATACGCGTCGTAGAACGCCTCGGCATTGACGAACACCGCATCCGGATCCAGCAGGGCCTGGACCTGGGCGACGTGCCCGGTCAGGGCGGCGAGGTCACCCCAGGGGATCTCGCTGCCCTGCCGTAGCACTGCCGTCGCGTAGGCGTCGTGGTCGATCACCAGCGCCCGGCCGCCGGGCGCGGCAGCGAGCAGGGCAGTGAGAGAAGACATTCAGTGCTCCTTGAACCTCAGGGCTCCGTAAACCTCAGGCGAGACGGAACCTCAGGCGAGACGCTTGACGTCCTCGCCGTGCCTGTCCTCCAGCTCCCGCACGCGCGCCTCCAGCGCCGCGATCTTCAGCTCCCGGCGGTCCGGAATCACGATGATCGGCAGTTCCTTCAGCGGCGCCTTGACCCGCTGGGGACCGTCGATGGTGAACACCGTGGCGGTGAGGTCCTTGGTGTCGTCGCCCCAGGAGCCGTAGTAGAGGAGGTCCTTCGGCGGCTCCTCGGTGACGAAATCCTTGACGAACTCCGCGTAGGGCTTGCCGCGCGTCAGGCGCGTCTGGCGGACCCGCTCGCGGGCCTGCCTGGTGCCCTCGGCGTCGAGCCGGAAGGTGATCGGGTCATAGCGGACACCGAAGATCTCCTCGGCGACCTTCTGGCTGATCCGGCCGAGCTCGGCATCGCGCACCACCGACTCGGGCAGGCGCTCCAGCGGGTCGCCGTACCCACCACCGGCACCCTGGGAGATCATGTAGAGCTCGCCGTCCTTGGCGCGGTCGTACTGCAGACCCATGTGATAGGTCGAGTACTTCCCGTCCGGGAACGGACGCTCGTTCATGACCTTCTCGATCGAGAGGTCGAACTTCTTGTTGTCCCGACGAATGTGCTCGTAGACATTCGTGCCCTTGACCATCGCCAGCGGGTAGGTGCCGCAGCCGTAGCCCCCGAACATGCCGTAGATGGACGAGAACTTCGCTCCGGAGGTCACCGTCATGAAGCCCCACTCCGGCGTGCCCTCGGCGGCCACGATCATCTCGTAGCCCATGCCGCCGGTGAACTTGCCGAAGCCCATGTTGTCGCGGACCAGGCGCTTGGCCACCAGCTGCATGAAGGGCACCTCCTCCTCCATGACCTCCTGCTCGGCCGTGTCGGCCATGGCGCAGAAGAGCGGCGAGACGGCGTCCTCACCGTCCCGGAAGGGCTTGGCTCCCCCGGGCATGCCGTTGAGGTCGGCACACAGGTTGCCGACCATGTCGCCGTGTTGGGTGACACCGCCCCACAGGAACGTGTTGATCTGGTTGAACCAGTTGGCCACGATGTTCGAGTACTTGTGCGGTGTGGAGAACGACATCTTTCCGTAGAGCGCCTGCATCATCGAGAAGCCTCGGAACGAGGCCTGCAGCGACTGTCCCATCGGGGCGTCGTAGGACGCGTCGGCCCAGGTGCCCTCGTCGGAGATGATCTCGATGCAGCTCATCGCCGCCGTGCAGCGCGGCAGGTCTGGCCACCAGAACGCCAGGATCGCCTGCATCATCATCGACTTCACCGAGCACAGCGGAGAGTTGATCGCCCGGTTGATGATCTCCGGTCCGGTGCCACGCAGGTCGACGGTCATCTTGTCGCCCTTGACGTGGATCCTGCAGGAGATCTTGATGAGGATGTTCTCCTTCAGCGTCGAGTCCATGAACTGGTTGAAGGAGTACGTGCCGTCGGGAAGCTCGGAGATCCGGCGGCGGACCTCCGCGTCGACGTCCTCGACGGTGACCCGCAGGGCCGCCACGAACGTGTCGACGCCGACCTCGTCGATGACCTTGTCGATGCGCTCCATGATCTTGCGTACCGCGGTGATCTTCACCTTCAGGTCGGCCAGCTGCAGCTTGGGGTCGCGCACCGAGTGCTGGAGGAAGGTCAGCAGGTCCCGGCGCAGATGACCACGCTCGACGATCTTGAACGGGCTCATCCGGAGGCCGTCGTCGAACGGGGTCTCCGAGCCCGACGGCATGCCGCCCGGCTCGCAGGCGCCGTTCTCGCCTTCGTGGATGGTCGCCGCCACCCACGCGATGATCTCACCCCCACGTATGATCGGCATGATCATCGACTGGTCGGTGTTGTGGACGTTGCCGAACCGGGCGTCGTTGTGGATGAATCCGTCGCCCTCGTGGATACCGACGGTCGGCTCGTCCTTCCAGTACTTCATGATGTACCGGATCGGGTGGTGCAGGATCGCGGAGAACGCGATCACCCCGTGGCAGGAGAGGTAGGACACGTCCCCGGCCGCGGTGTAGATCGCGGTCGTCAGGTCACCCCACTTCGCCCCGGGCGCGGCACCCTGCGCCTCGCACATCTCGTAGCCCTCGTCGAGCGCACCGGCAATCCGCTTGCGGATCCGCTCGACCACCAGCCGGTCGACACCGGCGGCGATCGCCGTCTCCTCCCGCGACGTCCGTTCCTGGATGGAGTGGTCACGCATGATCACCGGGTCGGGACCGAGGAAGAGGGTGGTCTCGTCCATGAACTGGTCGACCCACTCCCGCTCCTGGGGCGTGAGGGTGTTCTGCTCGGCGGCCTGCTCCTGCGTGGCGCTGTCGTCCGTGACAGTCATCGTCTTCTCCCTGGTGCGCTCGACGGTGTACTCGATCAGTCCTGCAGGAACCAGACGGCGCCCTGCACCGTCGGCTCCAGACGCCAGCCCGGCTCGACGAGGTAGGTGGTGTTCTCGGTGGTGACGATCGCGGGGCCGGGGATCACCCGCTCGTGCGACAGCGCGGCCTGGTCGTAGACCGGCGTCTCGATCGAGTCGTCCTGGCCGATGAAGTAGACCTTGCGGTGCGACACCTCGGTCGGCACCGTGCGCTCGCCGCCGGCCTCCAGCGAGTCGAAGTTGACGACGTCGCCGTCGACGTAGGAGGCCACCCGCACGGTCCCCACCCGGATCCCGGCTTCGGGTGCCGCGCTGCTGGCGCCGAACCGGTGGCTGTAGACATCACCGAAGGTGCGGATCATGTGCAGTACGTCGCCGACACCGTTCATCCGGTTGATGTCGAGGGCGACGGCCTGGGTGAGCAGCTGGTTGCCGTAGCGCATGTCCAGTTCCAGGCGGTACTTCACGTCGTCGGCCGCGAAGCCCTGACGCACCAGGTCCTCCCGGCCCCGGGCCTCGAGTTCCTCGACGATCGCGTTGAACTCCTCGTACTTGTCGTACAGCGACCGGGAGGTGGCGTTGTACATCGTGATGTGCACGCCGCGCTCGTGGAAGTGCAGCTGCTTCATGTTGCCGGCGCCGCAGGCGGAGAACACCGACGAGAACGGCGGGGCCAGGATCTGCTTGATGCCGGCATGGCGAGCAATACCGCAGGCGTGCAGCGGACCGTTGCCGCCGTAGGCGAGCATCGTGAAGTCCTCCGGCAGATAGCCGCGCACCCGCAGCTCCTTGCCGATGCCGATCGCCATCTGCTCGTCAACGCCGTCCTTGATCGCGCGGGCGATGGCGAGAACGTCCATGTCGAGCTGGTCGCACAGGTTCTCTTCGACGGCGAACCGGGAGCGCTTCGGGTTGAGCTTGATGTAGCCGTTGGCGTAGTTGTCCGGGTCCAGATAGCCGAGCAACAGGTCGGCGTCGGTCACCGTCGGACGCAGTCCGCCGCGGTCGTAGCAGGCCGGGCCGGGGTTGGAGCCGGCCGACTCCGGGCCGATCTTGATGGAGTTGTGAATCCGGTCGTACGACGCGATGGAGCCGCCGCCGGCACCGAGCGTGTCGAGGTGCACCATCGGCACCGACACCAGCCAGCGGTCGATGGTCGGCAGGAAGTCGTAGTGCTTCACGCCGCCCTCGGGCACCAGGCCGATGTCGAAGGACGTGCCGCCCATGTCAGTGGAGATCACATGGCCCAGGCCCGTCTCGTTCGACAGGTGCTCCGCGGCGCCGACACCGGCGATCGGACCGGAGTGGATGGTCTGCAGGGCGTCGGTGGAGTTCATCTGCGCCATGCCACCGGAGTTGTGGATGACCAGCATCGGCTTGCCGTAGCCGGCGTCGCGCAGGTTGTTCGAGAGCTGGCTGAGCGCGTGAAACATGATCTCGTGCAGGAAGCCGTCCACGATGGTGGAGGTCGCCCGCACGTATTCGCCCTTGCGACCGGAGACCTGGTGGCCCAGCAGCACCGGGATGGCACCCAGCTCGTGGGCCGGGAACTCGTCGAGGACGATCTCCTGGATCGCCAGCTCGTGCTCGGGGTTCTCGGTGGCGTTGACCAGCGAGACCACCAGGGCCTCGGCGCCGGCATCCACCAGCTCACGGACCACCGTGCGGACGTCCTCGGGATCGAGCCTCGCCACGATCGTGCCGGCCGAGTTGACGCGTTCCTTGACCGAGCGGATCAGGTAGCGCGGCACCAGCGGTTCGGGCCGTTCGGCTGCCGGGAGGTTCTGTTGCATCGAGTAGTCCAGGCCCTCGCCGTACCCCCGGCCGCGGGAGAGCGGGATGGTGTCCTCGAAGCCATGAGTGACGATCGCCCCCACCTTGGGTCCCTTGCGCTCGATGAGAGCGTTGGTGCCCAGGGTGGTGGCGTAGCGGACCGAGTCGACCTCGGTGAGCACGGTGCCGCGGTCCAGTCCGGCCCGGCTGCACGCCAGGTCGAGCGCCTCGTTGAAGCCCAGCGCCAGGTTGTGGTGCGTGGTCAGCGCCTTCGCCTCGACGTAGGTCTCGTCCCAGACGAAGAAGCAGTCGGTGAAGGTGCCGCCGATGTCGACGGAGATACGTTTCATTGCCTCGGTTCTCCCTGCGAGATCAGCGGATGTGGCCGGTCGCCTTGTGCATGGCGGTGTATTTCTGCGCGTCCTCGCCGGGCCCGTAGTTGTGGACCTGCTCGGGGTCGACGCCGCGTTCCTCCCACTGGGTGCGCAGCGCGGCGACGTCGATGACGAGATCGGCCGTCGGCGGGTGTCCCGGGGGCACGTACTCGGTCTCGATCTGGGTGGCGCAGCCGGGGCAGTAGAACTCCAGGATCCGGCAGTACGTCGGGTCCGGGGAAAAGGTGAACTCGTAGCGGTCGGGATCGATGATCGGCTGGTGGATCTCCCGTGGGTCGCGGTCGTAGACCAGGCAGCCGAGTTTGTAGTTCCCGTGGGCAGACCAGATGTCGCGGCCGCACACCCGGCAGACCCAGCGCTCGGTGTCGAGGTCGATGACCAGGTATTCGGTCATGGGGACCCGCATGATGACTTTCCTCTCGTAGCTGTCAGGGGACGCTCGGGGCCGTCAGGGGAGGTCAGTGGGTGTCGGTCAGCAGCAGGTCCCCCGAGGCGGTGACCCGGAACTGCCAGCCGGGCAGCACGCGGGCGGTGAAGAACGGGCCCTCGACGATCACCGGGCCCTCGCCACTTCCACCGGGCGGCATCTCGGCGAGCACGAACACCGGCACCTTGTCGACCTGGTCGGGCGCGGAACGGACCAGGCGGGTCTCATTGCTCGTCACCCGGATCGCGGGCACGTCGGTGTCGGGAGCAACGTCGGGGTGCGGCAGCGCGGCCGTCACCGACAGTTGCAGGGAGACCTGCTTCCCGGGGAAGTCCGCGGCGTCGCCGGACTGGTACGGCCTGGTCTCCACCGGCGACCCGTCGGTCTCCTCGATGGTGAGCAGTACCTCGGTGCGGCAGTCGTCGAGGTCGTAGCCCTCCTGGAAAATGTCGCGCCTGGCCCGGGCAAGCATCTCGTCGTACGTCGCCGCGCTGCTTGCCGTGGTCGGCTCCGGCACGCCGACCTCGTAGGTCTTGCCGATGTCGGAGAAGGCAATGCCGAACGCGGAGAAGACCGCCGCCATCCGCGGGATCAGAACCTTCTTCACCCCTGCCGGACGAGCGGCACCGACGGCGCTCATCGGGCCGGCACCACCGAAGGCGATGAGGGTCGAGTTCTCCTCGATCAGGTGCGCGAAGGAGTGTGCCAGCGCCTCGAAGTAGGCCCGCTCCATCCGGATCAGCGACTCCTCCAGGCTGATGCCCAGCGGCTCGGCGATGGTCTCGGTGATGACCGCGGCCGAACGGTCGGCGTCGAGCCGGAAGGTGCCGTCGAGGTAGGTGCTGGCGTCGAGGACGCCGAGCAGCAGGTTGACGTCGGTGATCGTGGCTTCCTTGCCACCGAAGCCGAAGCAGGCGGGGCCGGGGGCCGCCCCCACACTGCGCGGCCCGACCATGATCTGCCCGTCCACCACCGAGATCACCGAGGAGCCGCCGACCCCCGTCGAGTGCACGTTGCTCATCGGGTAGGAGATCGGGACGCCCTCGATGGTGCCGCGCTCATCGGCCGCCGCCGCGCCGCCGCGGACGACCCCCACGTCGGTGGTGGTGCCGCCGATGTCCATCATCAGCGTGTGCTCGAGGCCGTACGTGCGAGCCAGCGCCGCCGTACCCTCCAAGCCGCCGCGCGGCCCGGAGGAGTACGTCTTCAGCGCCACCGCCTTGGCCACCCGCGAGGAGGCTCCGTCGTTGCGGTAGACCAGCAGCGGGTTGAGCACCCTGTACGACTTCAGCCGCCGCTCCGCCCCGTACAGGAACCGCTCCATGGTCGGGTGCAGGAACGAGTTGAGCACGCACGACCACACCCGGCGCGGGTGGTCCCGGTCGCCGGCGAGGGACCACGAGTACAGGAGCGGGATCGAGCCGAGCAGGTGCCGCGGGAACTTGCGCAGCAACACGCTGCGTAGGCGACGCTCCTGTTCCGGCGACTCACCAGCCACCACCACCCGGGCGGCGCCCAGGGTGGTGAGCTGGTTGATCCGCTGGACGACTTCGAAGTCGATCTCCTCATCGGTCGCGTCCATGTCGATGGTGAGCATCCGGTCGGCGATCAGGCCGTCGAAGAGGTCCTTCTCGGCTTCACCGCCGCGCATCCGCTCGAACAGGCCCGGCATCGTGGTGAGGATGCCGATCATCGGGCCCCGCCGCTCGACCAGGGCGTTGGTGCCCTGGGTGGTCGAGTATCGGATGTGCTGCGTAGCGTGCAGCAGCTTCTCCGTGTTGGCTTCGCCGTAGAGCGCGACCGAGGCCTTCTCGATCCCGTCGAAGAGGCACTCCGACAGGTCGTGCGGAGTAGTGAGGGACTTGGTGTAGGTGAACTGGTCGCCATCCCAGACGCAGATGTCGGTAAGCGTGCCACCGTTGTCGATGTTGATCAGGGTGTCCATGACGCTCCTCGGTTCGTGACTCCCTGGGTTCCATGCGCAGGCCCCGTTGTTGGGACAACCCTGCTGGTGTCCCACCGGGTGTCGGTGTCCCAAAATTGGACACTCACTGCTCTTGGATGTGGCGTGGCTCTCAGCCACGATGTTCTTCCACGGGGCCATCCAGGACCCCCGAGGAGGTGCACATGCCGGACACCGCGAACCGCCTCTTACGGGTGGCCGCAGCCCGGGCGGACTTCCTGGAGTGCGGCCGCGCGGGTGCCGTCGGTGTCCCCGACGTGCTCGCGGCATCGTGGGAACGCAGCCAGGCGGCCGGCGTCGACAGCGCACGGCCGCACAGCGACTACATCGACGACATCGACACCGGGTCCCGGCTGGTGCGCTGCGCACGCCCGGTGCTCACTCAGCTCGGCAACGACACCGCGGACCTCCCGCTGGTCATCGCCCTGACCGACCACAGGGCCAGGCTGGTTCAGCGCATCGACTTGTCATCGACGGTCGGGCGGTTGCTCGACAGGGTCGAATTCGCGCCAGGGTTCAACTACTCCGAGTCGATGATGGGCACCAACGGTGTGGGCACCGTGATCGAGGCCGGTCAGCCGGTCAGCATCGTCGGGCCGGAGCACTTCACCGAGCCCCTGCAATGCTTCGCCTGCACCGGCGCCCCGGTCATCGATCCTCTCACCGGCCGGGTAGAGGGAGTGCTGGACATCTCCACGCTCACCCAGACCTGGAGCCCGCTGATGCACACCTTGGTGAAGAGCGCAGCCAAGGACATCAGCCGCAACCTGTTGCTGGATCGCAGCCAGTCCCAGCAGGCCGTTTTCGAGACCTACCTGCGCGTCGAAGCCCGGGCGTCCCGACAGGCCGTCTTCGCCTTCGGCGACTCGGTCTTCATCGCCAACACCCCGGCCCAGGGCCTGTTCGACGCCAGCGAGCAGCTGACCCTGCGCGAGCACGCGACCTTCCTCATGAGCCGCCGCGACCGGGTGAGCGACACCCTGGTCCTGCCGGGGGGACGCATGGTCCATATCCGGGGCACCCGGATCCTGGCCGGCTCCGAGGTGGCCGGCATGGTGGTGATCGCCGACCTCGTCGCCACGGAGAAGGCCGGATCGCCGGGCGACTTCACCGAGCAGGTGCTGCCACAGATCGCGGTCGCGACCCTGCAGACCTCCCGCATCGCCGGCGACCTGTACCGGCCGCACGAGACCATTACCGGTGGTCGGTCACCGGCATGGGTACGCGCGTGCGACAAGCTGCGCGAAGCTCTCATAGCGAAGAAGCCGGCGATCGTGCTCGGTGAGACCGGCACCGGCAAGTTCACCCTGGTCGCCGAGATCTTCCACGCCTCACACCCGGGCGGCCGAAGCGTGTCGATGGACGCCTCCCAGCTGACCATCGAGAACTCCGAGACCGACATCGACTCACTGCTCGCGGGCAAGCCAGAGCCGACCCTCTACATCGTCCGCAATGTCGACCAGGCCAGCACCGAAGGGGCCGAACAGCTCGACGTGTTCTTCACTGCGATCGGCAGGCTCGACAAGCCGACCTCATTCGTTGCGACCCTGTCGGACTCCTCACTGGACTCCGACCTGCCGTTCCACGCGCTCCTCGGCCACTTCGAGGTAGCGATCACTGTGCCGCCGCTGCGATGCCGTACCGATGACCTCGCCGCCATCACCTCGTCGGTCCTGCGCGACATGGCCCCCAACCGCAAGGTGCGGCTCAGCCCAGCCGCCGAACGGATCATCGCACGCTACTCCTGGCCACGCAACGTCTCCCAGCTGCGCGAGGCCCTCGAACACGCGCTGCGGCGGCGACCGGTCGGGGAGATCCAGGCCCAGGACCTGCCGGCCTACTGCCAGACCACCTCGCGGCACGTGCTCACCCCGCTGGAGGCAGCTGAGCGGGACACGATCGTCGCCGCCCTCCAGGAGACCGAGGGCAACCGAATGCTGGCGGCCACCAGGCTCGGGATGTCGCGGTCCGGTCTTTACCGCAAGCTGAAGGCCTACGGCATCACCGCCTGACGCGTCCCCGGTGGGACGGACCGCCCTTGGCTCAGTCTGAACCAGGGCATGCCCCGCGCCGGCGGTCCGCATGAAGCGGAGAGGTGTAAGCCCGTGCAGCCGTCTCATGTTGAGACCGCCTTCCCGCCGCCCATGAGGTGTGATGTTGTGTGATGCAAATCACCCGAATGACGTGGTCGTTACCCCGAGTACAGCCCAACCAGTGACCCGCCCTGGCTTCGGTGACCGTCCGCGCTCACACCGTAAGGAGTCGTATGAGCCGCCAGCGCCCGACGGCGATGAGTGAGACCTACCTATTGATCGACAGACTGTCGGCGGAGTTCGGGCAGGCGCGGTGAGTGAGTACGGGAAAGCCACGCGACGCGGGCTGCTGGCCAGTGCCCCGCTGATCGCCGCGGCGCCCATCACCACGCTTGCGGCCTCGATCACGGCGGCCGAGCAGCACACCTCAAGTGAACAGCACACCTCGATGCCTGCAAGCCATCCGGCCACAGGCCACGGGGCGATGATCGGCCCCGGGGTCCCGGCGCCAGGCGGCCCCCACGACCTCGACGACCTCCTCCACCCGCCGCCGGCTCTGGTACACCAGCCCGGCCGGGTGCGCGAATACAAGATCTTCGCTATGGACAAGGAGATCGAGATTGCGCAGGGTGTCACCTTCCCGGCCTGGACGTACAACGGCACGGTTCCCGGTCCGGTCATCCGCGCGACCGAGGGTGACCTGCTACGCGTGCGGTTCACCAACGGCAGTATGCACCCGCATACCATTCATTTCCACGGGATACACCCAGCGAATATGGATGGTGTCTTCGAGATCGTCGATCCCGGTGGAACCTTCGTTTACGATTTCCCGGCGACCCCCTACGGGATGCACATGTACCACTGCCACGCGACGCCGCTCAAGAAACATATTGCCAAGGGCCTTTACGGCGCATTAATCATCGATCCACCGCAGCCACGCCCGACGGCGCGGGAGTTCGTCATGGTCATGAACGGCTTCGATACCGACGGCGACGGTGAGAACAACTTCTACACGGTCAACGGGCGCGCCTTCTACTATGCGCGCTATCCCATCCAGGTCAAACGTGGCGAACTGGTCCGGATCTACCTGGCCAACCTGACCGAGTTCGATCTCATCAACTCGTTTCACCTGCACGGCGAGTTCTTCCGCTACTACCCGACCGGTTCGGGGGACCAGTACGAGTACACGGACACGGTCATGCTCTGCCAGGGCCAACGCGGGATCATCGAGATCGAATTCCATTACCCGGGCCGCTTCATGTTCCATGCCCACCAGTCGGAGTTCGCCGAACTCGGCTGGATGGGATTTTTCGAGGTGACCAACTCATGACCAGCGAATCCCGACGGTTCCAGGAGGCCTCGCGGTCGGGCGGCCTGCGCTGGCGGCTGTGGGCGCTGGTTCCGATCACCCTGCTCGGTGCGGTCGTCTGGTTGTTCACGTCCACCGGAACGTCACTAACCGGACTCATCCGCGCCAATCCCCCCGCACCCGACGAATTCGCCGTTCGCCGCGTCGTCTTCGAACCGGGCGAGATCCGCATCCACGTCACCAACCCCCAGCATGCCGACCTCACCATCGCCGTGGTCACAGTCGACGACGCGATCGTGCCTTTCACGGTGGATGGTGGAAGCGTCCTGCATCATCTGCGTTCGGCCACCATTGCTGTCCCCTACCCGTGGGTACCCGAGGAGCCGATCGCGGTCGGGGTGACAAGCTCCACCGGAATCCAGACCAGCAAGAAGATCACAGCGGCGGTCGAGACGCCCGGCGTTACCGGCCGCAGCATCCTTGGCTACACAATCATCGGCTTCCTCGTCGGCGTGGTACCGATCGCACTCGGACTGGCCTGGCTGCCCTCGCTACGCCGGGCCGACTCCCGCTGGACCAGCGGCTTTCTGGCGCTCACCGCTGGTCTGCTCACCTTCGTGGCCTTCGACGCCCTCGGCGAGGCATTCGAACTTCAGGCCGGCCTGCCCACCAGCCTGCACGGTACCGGGGTGGTCCTGTTCGGTGTCGCCGCCAGCTACCTTGCCCTGACCTTCGTCACCAGCCGCCTGTCCGGCAATACCGGCGCCGGGCTGAGCGGAGCCACGCTGGCAACGCTCGTCGCGATCGGTATCGGCCTGCATAATCTCGGTGAGGGCCTGGCCATCGGCTCCTCCTTCGCGCTGGGAAAGCTCGTCCTCGGCACGTTCCTCATCGTCGGATTCATGATCCACAATATCACCGAGGGACTTGGCATCGCGGCCCCGCTCGCGGAACAGCCCGAGGTGAAGGCGCCCCGGCTCGTCAGCCTCGCGCTTGTCGCGGGTGCGCCCGCCATAGCCGGAACCTGGATCGGTGGGTTCCTCATCAACGACGTCCTCGGGGTGCTGTTCCTGTCCATCGCGGTCGGAGCAGCCCTGCAGGTCGTCGTCGAGATCGGACGCCGCCTGGCCCACCGGGCACCCGGCGGGCTCGGCACCGGTCACGTCCTCGGGGGATTCCTCGCCGGCATCGCCGTCATGTACACCACCGGACTGCTCACCGGCTGAGCGCGGATGGCCCCCCAGGCACAGAAGCGGGAGCCGGTGGCGGCAGGAGTTCTCCAGGCCGCCACCGGCTCCCGCTGTCAGTTCGACGTTGAAAACGCTGTCAGTTCGACGTTGAAAAGCGGTTGACCGGGCTGGGACAGCTGTCCGATCACTTCCGTGTTGGTCGCGAAGCCGGTCCGGCGGTAGGCGGCCCGCCGGACCGGCGTCATCCGCTCCGGAAACGGTGGTGCTGACCGGACGCGAGACCGTTCCTGCCGTGGCGTGTCGGCAGCTGCCGACACGCCCACCGGCCGCCTGACGATCAGGCGATGTTGGAAGGCCGGACCAGGCCCTCCGCGAGATCCCCGAATCCGGGAGCGATCACGGCACCCGGGTTGCCGATGACCTCCTCGACAACCAGGGTTTCCGTTGTCAGCAACAGCGCGGCGATCGACGCCGCGCTCTGCAGCGCGCAACGGGTAACTTTCACCGGGTCGATGACACCGAAGCCGGCCATGTCCCCGTATTCTCCGGTCGCGGCGTTGAAACCGTGACCGCGCGGCAGCTCGGCGACCCGCTTGACCACTTCGTCGCCGTCGTAGCCGGCGTTGATCGCGATCCAGCGCAGTGGTTCGGCGATGGCCCGCCGAACGATCTCCCTGCCTTCGGCGGCGTCGCCGGTCAGCGTGAGCTTGTCAAGGGCCGAGGCCGCTTGCAGCAGTGCGGTACCACCGCCCGCCACGACACCTTCGGCGAGAGCAGCCCGTGCCGCCGCGAGGGAGTCCTCGACCCGGTGCAGCTTCTCCTTCAACTCCACGCCGGTCACGGCGCCGACCCGGATCACCGCGACGCCGCCGGACAACCGGGCGATCCTGGTCTGCAACGTGTCCTGGTCGTGGGGGTTCTCCGCCCGTTCAAGCTCCCGCTTGAGCTGGTCGATCCGGGCATGGATCTCGGTGGCGGAACCGGCGCCGTCGACGATCGTAGTCGCATGCTCGGTAATGGTGGCCTTCTTGCAACGCCCGAGCTGGCCGAGGGTGACCCGGTCCAGGGAAAGCCCGGCATCCGCGGTAATCACCTGACCGCCCAGAAAAACCGCGAGATCGTTGAGCTCGGCCAACCGACGGTGACCGAAACCGGGTGCCCGGACCACCGCGGACCGGAAGGTCCCGTGCACATTGTTGGCGACCAGCATGCCCAGTGCCGGTCCCTCGACGTTCTCCGCGAAGACGATCAACTGGCCGCCGGCCCGGGTGACCAGCTCGAGGACCGGCATCAGGGCCTGAACCTGAGAGATCTTCTCGTTGGTCAACAGGATGTAGGGGTCGGTGTAGGCGGCCTCCATCCGCTCGGTGTCGGTGACCATGTACGGCGAGAGGTACCCGTTGTCCAACTCGATACCGTCCACGAAACTGACCTCGAGTCCGAAGATCGGGGATTCCTCGACCGTGACCACCCCGTCGCAGCCGACCCGGCCAAGGGCCGCGGCCACGACGTCGCCGATCCGGGCATCGTTGTTGGCGGCGAGGGTCGCCACCCGGGCAAGATCGGTCTCGCCCTCGACCTCTCCCCGGTACTTTTCAAACTCCTCCAGCAGGGCGGCCACGGCAGCCTCGATGCCGTTCTTGAGAAACATCGGGTTGGCGCCCCCGTCCACGGCATGCAGACCCTCCCGGACGAGGGCCTGCGCGAGCACGGTGGCGGTGGTGGTTCCGTCGCCGGCAGTGCCGTTGGTCTTGGTCGCGACCTCCTTGACCAGTTGCGCCCCCATGTTGGCGAAGGGGTTACGCAGCTGGATCTCCCTGGCTATGGTCACACCGTCATTGGTGATGGTGGGCGGCCCGGTCAGTTTTTCGATGACGGCGTTGCGGCCCTTTGGACCCAGAGTCACCTTGACGGCGTCCGCCAGGGCATTGACCCCGGCCTCCAGCAGGCGGCGCGCCTCGACATTGAACCGCAGATCCTTGGCCATCTCTTCCTCAGTCCTTCCGCTCCGCATCCGTCAGGGCGGGCCGATGGCGGCACGATCGTGACTGCGAGCAGCTGGCGGGGCATGATGGCGAAACCAGCCCCACCTGGAGCCCGATCCGATCGCACAGTCGCGCCGCCGGAGCCCTGGGTTCCCGAGCCACGCACAGATCGGGTCCGGATGATCAGTAGATCAGGGGATCAGGATCGCCCGACCGCGCACCTTGCCGTGGTGAAGGTCGTCGAGCGCCTGGTGGAACTCTGCCAGGGGGTAGGCACTCGTGTGCAGGGTGACCTTGCCACGGGTTGCGAGAACCATCAGCTCAACGAGGTCGCTGTACGATCCGACCAGGTTACCGATGAAGTTGATCTCAGTGGAAATGATGTCGATGGTGGGGACGTTCAGCACCCCGCCATAGCCGACAACATAATACGAACCGGCGCGACGCAGCATGGCGACACCCGCCTCGATCGCACCGCCTTCGCCGACAAAGTCGATGACCGCCTCGGCGCCGCTGCCCCCGGTGAGATCGAGTACCGCGGACACCTCGCTGCCGTCGGCCCGCACCGTGTGGTCGGCGCCCAGTTCGCCGGCGAGCCGCAACGCCTCGGCGGAACGGTCGACGACGATGATCTCGGCTGGGGTGAGGGCACGCAGCACCTGCACACCGATGTGGCCCAGACCGCCGGCTCCGATCACCACGACCCGGTCACCGGGACTCAGCGCCGCGGCTGCCTTGCGTGCCGCGTGATAGGCGGTCAGTCCGGCGTCGGCCAGTGCCGCCACATCCGCCGGTTGCAACGACGGGTCGAGTTTGACCACCGACCGGGCGTTGGTCCGCAGAAGTTCGGCGTAGCCGCCGTCGCTGTCGATCCCGGGAAAGGACGCCCGGGCGCAGTGCACGTCGTCGCCGTCCCGACAGGCCCGGCATAGCCCGCAGGTGACCAGCGGGTGCAGGATGACCGGGTCGCCCACGGCGATGTCGCTCACCGCCGAACCGACCTCGTGCACCCAGCCGGCGTTCTCGTGGCCGAGCACGTACGGCAGGGTCACGCCCGACTTCTGCTCCCACTGCCCTTCGATGATGTGCAGGTCGGTCCGACAGACACCGGCGCCGCCGATCCTGACCACCACGTCCAGCGGATGGAGGATCTTGGGCTCGGGGACGTCTACCAGCCGCGGCGCGTTGTCGTACTTGATGACCTGGACGGCCCTCATCGGCCCACCTCCACGTTCGTCGCTGTCACGTCACTGTCACGTCATGGGTGTGCGGTCCACCGTGCCGTACCGCGTCTCCAGCAGACCGCGGCAGACCGTGGTGTTCGCGTCGATCGTCACCCGGACGGTCCGGGCAAACCGCAGCCGGAGGGGCAGCGCCTCGCGATCGATCGGACGGCCGTCGTCGTCAACGAACAGCGGCGCCTCGGGAGCCAGGGACAGTCCGAGGGCATCCCGTCGGCGCAGCAGGCTGCGTCGTTCCGGTGACTCCGGCACGTCCGCCAGCCGGGCCCGGTCCAGCGACTCGGGTGACCAACCCGCGGCTACCAGGCGCTTGGCCGCGCCTTCCAGGCTGGCGGTGTGCGCCTTACGCAGGAAGGTCATCCGCAGGTCGTCGAGGCCTCCGGTGGCCTCCCCGGGGAAACTCGCCGGGAAACCGTCTCCGGCGGCGACTCCGGCGTTGATCTCTTCGGCAGCGAAGTGATCCTCCAGGGCCACGTCCACCTCGGTGACTCCTGGCAGCTCCTTCACCACGTCGTGCGCGTCGGACACCATCAGGTAGGCGAAGTTCGGCGCACAGAAGTAGGTCGGGAGTCTGAGCCGAACCTGCACCCGCCCGTCCTGGACCACCAGAGCACGGACGAATCCCAGCTCGGTGACGGGCTGGTCGAGCTCTGGATCGTACACCCGCCCCAAAGCTTCCCAGACGTCCGCGGCCAGGCCGGTCCTACTGGTTACTGTGGGTGTGGTCATACGGACTGCCCTGCGCCCACGAGAGGCGTCGACGCCGGAGAACCGCTACCCGCCCCGCTAACCTCGGCCGGTACCTCGATGTCGTAGAGCGCGGCCGCGTTGAGACCGAGAATTTTGCGCTTGATGTCGGGGGTGAGCACGCCGTACTCGGCCTGCATGTCCGCCGGGATCTGGAAGTCGACGAACTTCTCGACCAGCCACTTGGGGTGCCAGATCGCGTAGTCACTCGAGAAGGTCAGCCGGTTCTCGTCGAGCCAGTAGAGGAGCTCACCGATGATCTGCGCGAAGTAGCGCGGCCGGCTGTGGATGAACGGCATGGCCACCGCGAGCCCACCGTAGACGTTCGGCTCCTGCGTGGCGATCCAGCAGAAGTCCTCCAACCGGGGCAGTCCGACGTGTTCGATGATGAACCGCAGCTCGGGGAATTCGGTGGCCACATCATCGACGTCGGCGACATCGAACGCGTCCCGGTTCAGCGGGTAGATCGTCGGGCCCTTGTGGATGTGGATGTTGCGGATGCCGAGTTCCTGGCACTTCTCCAGATACCGGTAGACCCACGGGTCGGTCAGCTTGTAGCCCTTGGACTCGCCCTTCCACTCCGCCGTGTAGAGCTTCACGCCCTTGAGGTTCCAGCGTGCCGCCAGGTCCGCCAGTTTCGACAGGCCCAGTTCGCCGTCACGCGGGTCGAAGGCGCCGTTCACGATGAACTTGCCGGGGTACCGCTCGGCGAGCGCGCCGTCCTGCTCGGTGGTGTTGAAACCATTCCGGTAGAAGTCCGTCAGATAAGTGGGCTGGAAGATCCCCTTGTCGACGTAACCGTCCTCGAACAGGTCCTTCACCATGACTTCCGCAGAGTACTTCTGGAACTTTTCCCGCGGCCAGAGGTACTCCTGCGGGCTCAGATTCACATGGTAATCGTAGAAGCAGTCGATGAAACCTTTTCCGTAGCGGTTCGCCTGGTTTTCCGGGCTCCCATCCCAGAAGTGCAGGTGGGAATCCACGATGAAGTATCGCTCATTGTCCTTGACGTACATGTGGATATCCTCCGAAATATCATCACGGCCGGTCCACGCCGGGCCGGATGAGCCCGGCGTGGACCGTGCCGTTCGCCCCGGATCAGGTCAGTTAGTGACGACTTTCAGATCGAAATCGATGTACTCCGCCGCGTCCTCGGGGTTGGCGAACAGTACGGTCTTGTCGTCAAGATGCACCATCCGGCCGTAGTGCGTGGACATGATCTCCTCGAAGTCGGACACACCGAAATCGAAACCGAGCGCATCCGAGATCTCGTCGAAGTCAAATTCGATCTTACGTTCGCCGTCAACCCGGATCATGGACGGATACTCCTCGACGCGGATACCGGGCTTGCTCCGCATGACGTCGGCGACGACATATCCGTTCTGGTTGTTCATCAGGGTGACGCCGCACATGTTCGACGAGGTTCGATTGGCTTTACCGAGCTCTGGGTTTCCGTTCGCGGTGGTCACTGCGTCAGCTCCTTCGGCTCGGGCAGACCAAGGTCGGAAAGGACGGCCCGGAATCCGTTGACCGTGGCGTCGAGGGATTCCGAGAAGGTGATGACTTTCTCCTGCGGCTGCGACCAGATCGGCTGCAGTTCATGGGCCGCCTTCAAGCTCAGCGGAACCCACCGGGACAACCAGCCGGAAAGGGTCTCGACGTTGCCTGCGCCGAACTTCTCGTCGGTGATGAGAAGCTTGAGCAGCGCGCGGGTGTAACGCAGGTCGCGCTCGTAGTCGTTCTCGCCGGTTCCGACCAGGGTCGGCGTGACGTAGTCGCCGTTACGGGCGGCGATCTGCATGACGAGGTGACTGCGGAATAACACGCCGACCAGCGACTCGAACACGATGTTCGCGGCGACGAGTGCCTCCGCCCAGTCAGCGACCGCGGTGATCCGCTCGACGTTCTCCCGCACCGGCTGCCACACCGGGTCGTCGTGCCAGACCTTGCGGTGGGCCGATCCGTCGAACCCCGGCAGGGACTCGGCCAACTCCAGGTTGTACAGGGCGAGGTCCTGGGCGAAGCGGAGCTTGTGCGCGCTGTTCACCGCGATGGCAGTGTTAATCATGTTCGTGGGACCCGACCGCTGGGCGGCGACGAACACGTGCAGGCCCAGACCGTTCTCAGCATGCATCCAGGCGCCCAGGTGCTGCTCGACGAACTTGGTCCACCCCCGCGACCAGCCGTCGTAGGCATGGGCCGCCCGCGCGTTTTCAAGGTTCTGCTGGATCTGCCGGACAACATTGGAGTTGTTCCGGTAGATGGTCTGCTCCCACTCCTCATTGGGGTCGCGGAAGGCGTGCCAGTCCGAGGAGCGCAGAGCCGTCCAGTCCTGCGGATATCCGCCGGGTCCCTTGGCGAAACCGTAGATCCAGCCCTGGGCCAGGTAGCGGTCAGGGTCCGGCTGGACGTCGAAGGTGACGTCCTCGTACATGGTCGCCCGCATTTTCTGCGGCTTGAAGTAGTTGTACACACGGCTGGTGGAGCTGGGGAACGTTAAGGCGCCCGCCTCCGCGTCGGTGAACTCCGGCTTGGGGAAGCTCCTGATCTTACCCGTGACTTGCGTCATGCCTGTGCTCCTCGTGGCAGGTCGTCAACCGATGGCCGACCGGTGACGATGACCGGTCAGCTTTCGGCGGCGGCCGTGATAGTGAACTTGTCGTAGAAGATCTGTTCTTTCGGGACCCCACTCGACTCAAGCCGCGGCAATGCCGCGTCAATCATGGGAGGCGGACCACACAAGTAAACATCGCAGGATGCGATGTCGGTCTCGCGTCGGTCCACTATATCGGTTACCAACCCGTTTTCCACGGGATGGCCGATATCGTCCGGGTTCTCCGGCATGCTGTCGGACAGGCAGGGGACGAACGTGAAGCCGGGAATCGACGCACCGGTCTGGAGGATCTCGTCGACATAGAACAGGTCGCGGGGGGCACGCGCCCCGTAGTAGAAGACGACCTCCCGCTCGCTGTTCTTCGTTGCCAGCTGGCGTAGCAGGGAGAGGATCGGGGCCATCCCCGCGCCACCACCGATGAAGACGATCCGACGGTCCGAGCTCACCCGGAGCGTGAAAGCACCGTACGGCCCGGTGACGGTCAGTGGATCATCGGGGCGCAGACCGTCCTCCAGAAGTCCGGAGAAACGCCCGCCCGGATACTTCTTGATAATGAACTCGAGATAGCCCTCCGCCGCCGAGATGTTCGCCATGGAGAACGAACGGTGTTCACTCGAACCAGGAATGGTGATATCGACGTACTGACCCGGATGGAACATGAAGTCCGGTGAACCGGTGATGTCCAGACGCAACCGGGTGATGTCGTGGGTGAGATCTTCTGTCTCGACGACAGTGCTTTCTATGGTCCGCACCGGAAGGCCGGATCGGATCATGTCCTCGTCATAGTTGACCAGTTCGACCGACAGATCGCTGAAGGCGTGCGCCCGACACAGCAGAATGTAGCCCTCATCACTTTCGTAATCGGCCAACGCGAAGGTCGAATAGCGGCCCATCTGTACATCACCGTCAAGCAGGAAGGACTTGCACGCCGAGCACTGTCCCTCCTTGCATCCGTGCATCAGGTTGACGCCCTGGCGGAACGCCGCGTCGAGCACGGTCTCGTCCTCGGTAACCTCGATCTCCACGTCGACCGGCTCGAACCGGACCCGGTGGGTGTCGCTCATGCCCGTCTCTTTCCTGCTTTGAAAAACCCGTCGTATCCGGGCGAGCCGCCCGGGCCGCGCCTCGGTGGTGCGGCCCCACCGGCGCTCGTGTCGCGGCGCCGGTGGGGCCGTGTTCGTTCGAACGCGTTCAAGAAACGTCCGTCGGCCCCCTCGGACGGCGGTTCTTCAACACGCCCGCAGCTTGCAGGGCGCTATTAGGAAACAGGGGCCGGCCGACCACCCGGACCGCCGGCCCGGTAGGCCGCCATCGCCGCCTCACGCTCGGCGTCGTTCATCTCGTTGAGTGCGACATTCGGACTGCTGAACGTGATGCCGCGGACATCGTCGAGCGTCCAGAGCTTCGAGGGGTCGTCGAGCTCGAGATGGGGCTGCGGAATCAGGGTCTTGCCGTCATCACGGACGTACCCGAGGTCGGAAATGACATCGGCGAGATCCCAGTTGTGGTAAAGAGTCTCCCACTCCCGCTTGCCGGTCAGCCGGCCCATGTTCGGCGTCGGGCGGCCCTGGTACTCCGGCCGGAAGGCCACCTTGTCAGTCCAGTGGCAGGCTTCGGAGCAGTAGGTGCGCCACTGGTCGTCCACCTTGTCATGCACCATGTCCTCGCGGATCACACAGGGCACCATGCACGTCCAGCACCGCTGGGGGTACTGGTAGTCGACGTTCTCGAACGCGATGGGCTTGTTCCGGCCGGGGTAACGCATCCGGTTGTAGTTCTCCCACCACTTTCCGTACTTGTTGTACCAGCCCGGGTACTTCGACTCGAACCACTCGAAGTCGTCGTCGGTCATCGGGTCGATCCGCCAGTAGTTCACCGGCCATCCGGTGGCGAAGAACTGCGCGACCTCGTGCACGTACCCCTTGTTGTAGATACGGTTCCAGGCTTCCTCGACCAGGTCGTGGGGGATCACCAAGCCGTACTTCTCGAGCGGGATGAGGTAGCTGCGGTAGTAGTCGTCGTAGATCCAGCGCTGCCACATCTCCGCGTAGCTCTCGCGGTCCTTGCGGCGGTCCTTCGTGCCGTACTCGATGAAGGTGCCGATCGCGGCATCCACCACGGCGTGGTTGTTCCACCACGCGTAGCGCAGGTCACGCTCGAGCAGCGGCCGGTTGGCCTCGTCGGCGAGCGCCATGAGCAGGATGGAGTACCCGTTGCTGATGTGGCGAGACTCGTCGGACTGGACCGAGTGGAACACCGTCGGTAGCAGGTAGTCACCGTTGGCGGCCGCCTCGGACGGCATCGCGACAAACAGAGTGTTGGTGAACGCCGTCTCGGCGACGACGGTCAGGTAGATGTTCGCCGCGGTGATCGCGTCACCGGTGATGAAGCCCTCACCGAACTGGCGGCCGATCGTTCCGGCGTAGTTGTTGGCGAACGCCTTCTCAGTGATGTCGAAGCCGGCCGGATCGATGTAGTGGTTCATGTACAGGCGCTTGAGGTTCATCTGGATCGTCGAGTGACGCACCTCGTCGATCATCTGTACCGCGAGCCCGTTGTGGATCTCAGGGTTGGGGACGGCATCGATCGCCATCGGCATCGCCCGGGCCGCGGAGATCTCCGGGAACGGGATGATCGACAGGAAGAGCTTCTGCCACTCCATCCAGCGCTGCTGGACCTGGCGGAACATGTTACCGCGAATCGCGCCGTCCATCGCGCCGTACACGCGGTTGTCCTTCTCCTCCTCCATCGGGAAGTAGGAGCGCAAGATCTGCTTGAGCGGGTCCTTCTTCGGAGACTTGTCGAAGGTATAGTCGGTGGCAAACCGCTTCGCGGGCGTCGCGAACGTCGGTTCCCATGACAGCTCCGTGATCTTTTTGTGTGCCTTTGTCAAGCTTTGACGGCTCACGTCCTGCCTCCTGGACGATACGGGGTCGGGCAGACACCGGCGATGCCCGCCTGCACCGAGATCGACGCCTATCCGCGTCGACCCTCCTTCCGGCCGGAACCGGTGCCTGCACCACGTCCCTTCGTATGTCCCACATCACACTCCCCGTGGGAGGTGTGTGGGATCTCAATCTGAGACAGGTACCAGGACTCGGCCAGCAAGATCACCGGGGAGGCGAGGAGCGAGGAGCGCCGGTCGGGTGCGGCGGGCGCCCGGCAGTGGGCGGAGCACAAGGTCTAGCCAGACGGTGGGCGGCGATCTAACCTCGCTCGGGAACCGCTCGTGACCACGTCGGACGCTGCGGTTGTACCGGAGTCGTCGAGGTTCGCCGTTCGCGGGAGGAGATCCATCAGATGGCTGGTTGTTCGAGCAACCTAGATGCTTATAATCGTCAGGGCGCCGAGGTTGCGCAGGCGCGGGAGCTGTTCCTGACCACCGACTCCATCGAGCCGGACAGGGTACGCGACAGCATCCGGGCGTCCTGGTTACGCTCCCGGCACTGGGAGGTAGCGGCGGAAGGCCCTCGGCTCACGTTCGTGGGCGACGTCGACAGCGAAAACGCGGTCAGCCGCGCCGCAGCGCCCATCGTCCGCCAACTCGGCGATCAACTTGTAGACCAGCCTATCAGCATCATCCTGACCGATGCCGAGGGAGTCGTCCTGGCCCGGCGCACCGGTGACCGCGCCCTGGAGAAGCACCTCGACGCGGTCCAGCTCGCACCGGGTTTCAGCTACGCGGAAAGACTGGTGGGAACCAACGGAATCGGTACCGCGCTCGAGGGAAGGTCCCCCGCCCATGTCTTCGGGCACGAGCACTACGCCTCGAACCTCGAGGATCTAGCCTGCGCCGGAGTGCCGATACACCATCCAGTCACAAGGAAGATAATTGGCGTCTTGGACCTGACCTGTTGGCGTCCGGACGCCGGGCCCCTGCTCATGGCCATGGCCCGGGCCGCGGCGGCACAGATTCAGGAATCCCTGCTCGCCAACGAAGAACACCGTGACCTTGCCCTGTTACGGGAGTATCTCAGGACATGCCAACGGATTTCCGGCGTGGTGCTCGGCCTCAACGACGACGTCGTCATGATGAACGAGCACGCGCGCCAACTGCTCGACCCCCGCGACCAGTCGGTGCTGATCGGGCGCATCACCGATGTCGTCGCCAGACGCCGTGCCACCACCCTGATGATGGAACTGCCCAGCGGAACCTGGGCCCGCGTGCACTGCCGGACAGTGGCAACGGAGAGGGCCACCGACGGGGCGGTGGCCCATGTCCGTTTTGTCGAAGCGCCGCGCCCGCGGCATGCGGACACCGCTCTGACGCGGCTTCCGCTGCCCGGCATCGTCGGCTCCGGAACTCTATGGACCCGTGCCTGCCGGGAAGTGGACGCGGCTGCGCAAGCAGGTGAGTGGGTGATATTACGGGGAGAGCCCGGCGTGGGCAAAACAGCCCTGGCCCGGGCCGTGTGCCAGCGGCATGATCCGTCCGCCTGGTTCTCCGTTGTCGACGGCCACAACACTACTGTTCGGGAGTGGGGGACCCTTCTCCGCCACGAACTGAGCCGTAGCCGGGGCACGCTGGTGGTACGCCACGTCGATCGCATCGACCCCTATCGGCTGCATGTGCTGGCGTCCGCCTGCCAAGCAGCGGAGGCGGGCGGCCGCCGGGATCTGCCGTGGGTAGTCCTGACGCTCAGCGCCGACGACAAACCCCTCGGCCCCCTGATGCGCTACTTCCCGCGTTGCATCGAAGTGCCCCCGTTGCGGCACCATATCGATGATCTGCACCAAATCGTGCCGTTCCTGCTGGTAAAACTTACCCGTGGCGGCCAACTCGCCTGCTCCCCGCAGGCTATGCAAGCACTGTTGCGTACCAGTTGGCCAGGCAACATCGAGCAGGTGCGGCAGGTGCTGCGCAAAGTCATCCAGGTTCGCCCCGCAGGCACGATCATGGTCGGTGACCTGCCGCCGGAATGTCACACGGTCACCCGCCGGGTTCTCGGAGCCATGGAGGCGATCGAGCGAGACGCAATAGTGCAGAGCCTGCTCAGCGCGGACGGGAACAGGACCCTCGCGGCGCGGGCTCTCGGCATGTCGCGAGCGACGATCTACCGCAGAATCCGGCAGTACGGCATCGAGATCCCCGCTCCCAGCGTGTAGACGCAATCTTGCGTGGAGCCCACGGCAGCAGAGTGCGGGGAGCAGAGTGCGGGGAGCAGCAGCCCTACGACAGGCCGCAGTGGCGGTCCCTAACGTGGAGGCCCATCATGGCTGCGCGGTCGCGACCCGGTCCCGGCCGGAGCGCTTTGCCTGGTAGAGGGCCACGTCGGCGCGGATGAGCAGGTCGCCAAGCCCGGAATCGTCCGGGTTCAGCATCGCCACCCCCACGCTGACGGTGACCGGGAGCGGACCGTCGGCGGTAGCCACCGGGCTGGCCCCGATCGCCTGCCGAAGCCGCTCGGCGAGAACACCCGCCGTCGCAGCCGGGCAGCCCAGCACGGCCGCGAACTCCTCGCCGCCGATACGGCCGACGATGTCCTGCGGGCCCAGCGTGCCCTGCACACGCCGAGCGACCTCGGCGAGAACCGCGTCACCCACAGCATGACCGTGACCGTCGTTGACCTGCTTAAAATGATCAATATCGATCATGAAGGCGGCCAGCGGCCGCGCCGCATGCAGATGCCCGCGGACCAGAGCGTCGGCCTGGTCGAAGAAATGACGCCGGTTCGCCAGCCCCGTCAGCGGATCACTGTCCGCAAGCCGCTGCGTCTCCTCGAACAGGTAGGCGTTCTCACAGGCCGCCGCCGCCTGGCCCAGCACGGCATAAGCCAGACGAGCCTGCCTGGGGTTGTAGCCTCCAGCAGCCCGCGAGGCGATCAGAACGACGATGCTGGGGGCCGGCCGGCACAGCGCCGGCACGGCCAGCCAACTGCCCACCGGGTAGCGCTGGCCGGGGAGCACCTCCGGCAGCCTCCGGTGCGGCCCGATCATCCCACCGCCGTGGAACGCCAGCAGCAGAGGGGAATCCGGAAGCGGGACGATCATCGCCCCGACCGCCCGGGTATCCACCTGGCCGTGGACCGCCACGACCCGCAACGTTCCGCACGGTTCCCGGGCCAGCGCCCACGCCGCCTCGCACGGAAGCTGCGCGGCAGCCGCCGTCATGACCCGCCCGAGGATCTCCGGCGGAGTCACCGCCCTGGTGGTCTCGACGACGACCCGGTGCATCGTCTCGGCCAGTTCCCGCTGCTGGCGCTCGGCCATCAGCAGCCTGCGCAACTCCGCCGCGTCGGCCTCGCGAAGCGAGATCAGTTCCCGGTCGTGCCCCGGCACGGCGAGAAGCAGGACATCCTGGATCTGGTTGGCGACCATGCCCGCCATGACCGCCAGCAGCGGCCCGGCATCCCGGCGCGGACAGGTGAGATCGAACAGGCCCAGCGTCTGCCCCGTCACCGGATCACGCAGGGGAACACCGGCGCAGGCGAACTCGCCGAGGGACTCCGCGTAGTGCTCCTGACCGAACACGTGCGCCGGCCTGTGCTCCTCCAGAGCGGTACCGATGCCGTTGGTGCCGACAAACCGCTCGGCATAACTAAATCCGGGCAGCAGCGATACGCGGTCCAGCCGGCGTTCGAATGCGGCGTCGCCGGTGCACCGCATGAGCACCAGACCGTTCGCGTCGGTGACGATCGCGCTGACGGCCTGCCTGGCCAGCCGATCGGCGAGCTGGCACAGGACCGGTTCGGCCGCGCGCACGACAGGTACGTCAAGGTCCGACGCGGCGAGGAGGGGCTCGGGGCTGTCCGCGGCCACCGCCCACCGCCGCGACCGCATCCACGACTCGCGGATCGGATCCCGCACCCCACCGGACTCGCTGGTCTCAGCCGAGATCTCAGCCGAGATCCCGGCGGTGAGGAACCGCTCGCGCAGCCGCTCGAGCGAGGCTCCCTCCCCACCGTTGAGGCGAAGCCCCGAGGCCCGTCCGGCTCGCCGAGACGGTCCTGACCGATCCGGCATGACGCACCTTCCCGCACCTTTAACCGTGTGACCTGGGGCAAGTATATGCCGCTTGGACCTGAGCTCAGAATCATAGTCCGCTTAGCCCGGCCTGCCAGGGGCGGACAAAAATCGCGAAGAAAGTGATATCCAGTGTTTTTCTCCCGAAAATCGGTCTTTCAGGCGGCTGGTAGGTTGACGCCTCCTGCCATCGGCGCCGTCAGCCGGTGAGCAGACCTCGCAGGAGCAGCCGCACCCACCGTCGGCGGG
This sequence comes from Frankia sp. CeCAU1, assembly GCF_977971845.1. Lineage (NCBI taxonomy): Bacteria > Bacillati > Actinomycetota > Actinomycetes > Frankiales > Frankiaceae > Frankia > Frankia sp. CeCAU1. The sequence goes on from NZ_CDWWXA010000030.1 coordinate 27,677, forward strand.
CCGCCGGGGAGGGATCTCGTTACCGGGCATCAGGCTGAGCACCAGCACGAAGTCGTCCGCGGTGACGTCGGGGTGGAGGACGCCCTGACGATGCGCGATCTTCGCTAGGTGACTCAACGCGACCTTCGTACCGCTGATGACTCCCGAAGCGCGAAAGGCCCCCTCGGAGTTGCACGCCTGCGCGTACTTCGCCACCAGCCGCGGCGTCTTCTTCTCGCCGGAGCCACCCACCATGGTCGACTGCAGAATCGCCGGCGGCCGCGGTGAGTTCAGCGGAATCTCTGCGACGAACACCTGTCCGGTTCCCAAAGATTTTCGACGACAGACGACCGGACGACGTCCCGCATCATGTCGGCGTCCCACGCGTAGGATTTCAATAGGCGTTGCATCTTGGGCGGCGCAGGATCACCCGCATACTCGGCGAGCATCCACCCGTTCTTCCGTTCCACCCCCGCCAGCAGGCCTGTCACAGGCAATCCGGCCTGGCCCGACGCCGCCTCGCTACAGAAACGTCCCGCCACCCGGGAGAACGACTCCTCAGAGCCCCACCTCCCGCTGGTCGACACCCCCATCGCCTACACTGCCATCTACGGCCACCGCGTCTTCACGGTTATACACAGACCCGAATGATCACACGGTGGCCGCACTGCGCCACCGACTCCTCCACACGGGCAACACAGAGACCACTATTGCTGTAGTAGTAAGCCGACATGGGTTGGGCGGCCATGAAGAGCGTGATCATCGAGGTTGCGGACCGCGACGCGGGCGGTCCGTCGCTGCTGGAGGTCGAGCCGGGCGAGGTGGCGACGTTCGGTCGCGGTACGCCCGGCCGGCCGGTAGACGTCGTGGTGCCCGACCAGGGAGTTTCCCGAGTGGCGGGCCAGATACGGCCGGTCGAGGACTACTGGCTGCTGACAAACTTCAGTCGGGATTCCACGTACGTCGTGGAAAACCCCGAGGGCGCCGGCGAGTTCGTGAAGGTTCCCCCCCGACGGGTGGCGGCACCGGTTCCATTCGAGTTTGCCCGGGTGCTACTGCCGCTGACGCGTGGGGTGGGCGGCTTCAAGGTGTACGCGCCGCAACACGAGTATGTCGACCGGCGCATGGTCGCCGCCGACGACGGTGAGCTGACCCGCCAGGTCTTCCCGCTCGACGAGACGGCCAAGTACTTCCTGATCCTCGTGGCGTTGTGCGAGCCGCGGCTACGGGACTCCTCGGTCGTCGCCATTCCCACGCTCGACCAGGTGATCGACAGGTTGCGCCCGCTGCCGGGCTGCGCCAGCCTCACCCGGTCCGCCGTGAACTTTCACATCAATTACCTCGTCGAGAACAAGCTGCGGGTCAAGCCGCCGGACACGGTGGGAGGGGACCGGTTCGCGGCCCGGCGGGAAGCCCTCGTGACGGTGGCGCTGCGCTTCAACGTGGCCCGGGAGGAGCATCTGGCGCTGCTTCCGTCCCCGCGTCTCGGCGGCCGGCCCGGTAGTGATGGGCAGCGCAGCGGGCGACGCTGACCATGCCGGTGCCGATCACAGCGGAGTGGTCGGAGCGCACCCCGTCCGTAGTCGTCCCGCGCGGCTACCGGGTCGGCCCCTTCACGGTCACAGACAAGATCGCGGCAGGTAGCTGGGGCGCGGTCTACGGCGGGTGCCGAGCCGACCGGGACGGGCTATCCGGGGACAGGCCACACCAGACCGGCGCCGAGGTTGCGTTGAAGTTCCTGCCGGTTGCCGGACTGTCTCCCCGAGAGCGCGCGGAACTGCGGGCCGGTGCGCTGCGCGAGGCGGCGTTGGTTCGGATCCCCGCCCACCCCCGGCTGATCCGCGCGCTCGCCGTCCTGGTCGTCGACGATCCCGACCGACCCGACCTGCATGGGGCGGTGGTGTTGGCCATGGAGCGGGCCACCGGCAATCTGGTCGACCTGCTCTACACCACGGCGCCCCTCTGCACCACGGCGCCCCTCTGCACCACGGCGCCCCTCTGCCCCACGACACCCGACGCGTCGTCGGGTCCCCCGCCGGCGAACCGGGTCCGCATCCTCGTCGAGGTGTGCGAGGGCCTAGCCCACATGCACGCGAACAACTGGGTCCACGGCGACCTTAAACCCAGCAACGTGCTCATCATGTCGGATGGTTCGGCCCGGCTGGCGGACTTCGGTTTAGCGGTCGAGATCGACGGTACGCACGGCCGCGCGCCGCGCCTGGCATCGCCCGACCACACCCCGCCGGAATGGTGGAGCGAGCGCATCACGGAGGCCGGGGTCCCGATCCGCATGACCCGGGATGTGTGGGCCTTCGGCGTGCTCGCCCACCAACTGCTGACCGGCACCCATCCCTTCCCTGGGCAGACCAGCCGGTCCCGCTCCGAGGCCGCCCTCACCTATGCGGCGGGGCACACACCCCTGCGACTGGCGGAGACGCTGCCCGACGGCTGGCGGGAAGTGATCCGCGACTGTCTGGCTCCGACCCATCAGGCCCGCGCCGCGCACCCGATCGACACCGTCCTTCGCCGCGTCCGCGCCCTCCAGCGCGCCGGTGACGCGATCACGACCCCGACGCGCGACCTGCGGCGCGTGTCCCGGCCGGGACCGGACAGCCCGGTCGCGCCTCCGGCGCATCAAACGGCCACGGCGCAACGAACGGTGGCGCCGCGGCGCATCCTGATCCCGGTGGGCCTGCTGGCTGTCCTGATGCTCGCCACGGGGTCGGTCCCCCAGCCGTTCTCGTTCCAGCCGGGTGGCGAACTGCGCCCCGGCGCGCCGATACCCGCCGCCTACCGTCCGCTGATCGTCCGGGCCGCGCACGCCTGCCCGGACGAGATGGTCACGCCCGCACTGATCGCGGCGATCCTCGCGACGCAGAGCGGCTTCCATCCCCGTGCCTCCTACCCGGCAGCCGCGGAGGGCCAGGGCGAGTACGGCATCGCCGGATGGACACCACGGGTGTTCACGGGGTTCGCGGTCGACGCGGACAACAACGGCCGGGCGTCCTACTGGGACCCCGCCGACGCCATCTTCGCCGTCGCCAATCAGCTCGAATATGCCGACCAGCGGCTCGGCGACGTTCCCGGTGACCGGGCGCTGCTGCTCGCCGCCGCATATCACACCAGTGTCAAGTATGTTCGCGCCAACGGGCCCCGGGGACCGCAGGTGCAAGGTTACGTCGAGCGGGTGCAGCATTATCTCTCGCTTTTTACCGACCGCAGATCGGCTGCGTCGAGTTAGATCGTACGACACGCTTCACCGGCGGTGACCCTGTCACCCGGCAGGGTCACAGGCATCCGGGTCCGACCTAGGTTTGGCCAGGTCGACATCGGATCGTTTCATTCAGGTGTGACCTTCGGCTGTCGGCACGTTATCTGCTGTTCAGGGTGACGGGAGGAGGTGAATTCCGTGCGTTCGTACGAGCGTCCCACGCTGGCACGTGTCGGCCTGTTCAGGCTCAGGACCACCGGCAGCGGTGGTTACCACTGGGAGTGGATCGACGCCTGGGGATGGGGCCCCTGAGCCTCCGATCGACCGCTCCCCAGCGCTGATCGCGGCGGGCGGCCCCGGTGCCCCCGGCGCCGCCCGCCGACGCAACTGCGCCGGTAACCCGTTGCCGCCCGTCATCCGTATTCCGGTGAGGAACTCCGGTGAGGAGCCAATCCCTTGCTACCGACCGGTCCCTGGTTCGTCGCCCTGCCCGACAGCGGACGCGTGACGGCGGTCGCCGACACGCTGCGGACAGCGCTCCCCGGTATCGTCACGATCGCGCACCCCTCGGGGCGGCCCTGGCTGGTAGGCCGCTGGGCTCCGTGGCGGGTGACGGTCGCTCGGGCCCGCGACACGGTCATCGCCGTCGTGGGCGATCACATGATGACTCAGGAGCCGTTGAACGCCTTCGCCGGGAACGTGACGAGCGTAGGCGACCTCGACCGCCTGTACCCCCGGATCCGCGGAAGCGTCCACCTGGTCGCATCGGTAGGAGGCACGACCCGGGTACAGGGCACCGCCTCCGGCCTGCGCCGGGTCTACTCCGGCACGGTCGACGGCGTCACGATCGCCGGTGACCACGCAACCGTCCTCGCGGGCCTGTCGGGTGCGCTCGTCGAGCCGACCCGGATCGCGGTGCGGCTCCTCTTCCCCGGCGTGCCGTGGCCGCTGGGCTGGGATCCGGTGTTCAGAACCGTCGAGGCCACCCGACCGGGGCACTACCTGCTGCTGACCCCAAGCGGCGAACCTAGACAGGTCCGCTGGTGGAATCCCCCGCCGCCCGAGCTTGCCGCCAGCGAGGGAGCAATGGCGCTGCGGGATGCCCTCACCGAGGCCGTCCAGGCCAGGGTCACCCCGGGGGCGAAGATCGTCTCCCATCTGAGCGGGCTGGACTCCAGCTCGCTGTGCTCGCTCGCGGCCCGGGAGAAGGCCGAGGTCGTCGCGATGACCGCGGCGCAGCCCGACCCGATGGACGACGACGTCGCCTGGGCCGGTCGCACAGTGGCGGCACTACGCCGGGCAGGCCACCGGGTCGAGCACGACGTCATCCCGGCGTCGGAGTGCCCGCTGGTCTACGACGGGATGCTCGCCGCCGGCGACAAGTTCGACGAGTTCGACGAGCCGTTCCTCTACCTGCACAACCACCGTCGCTTCCGGCATATCCTCCGGCGCGGCGAGCGCCATTCCCCGCAGCTGCACCTGATGGGTCTCGGCGGCGACGAGCTGTGCGCCCCGGGCCCCCAGCTCTTGACCGCCATGCTTCGCACATCCCCGTCCGTGGGGTGGCGATATCTGCGGTCCGCGGCAGCCTGGAACCGGTCGTCCCTGGCCACCGTCGTCCCGCAGCTGGCCCGCGGCTATCTGGCCCACGGCCGGACGTACGCCGGGTGGCTGCGATCGGCCGCGGACGCGGTGGGGCGCCCAGGCCCCGAAAAGCGGGCGCCGGTCGGCTGGGGAACCCCGCCGGTGCTCCCGGCCTGGGTCACCGACGACGCGATGAACGCGGTCCGGGAGGAAATACGCCACGCCGCCGGGACGGATCCCCGGCTGGCCGCGGACCGCGGAACGCATCACAACCTCGCGGTCCTCCATGCGGGTGCTCAGGTGGCACGGGGATTCCAGCGGATCGCAGCCCAGGAGGGCATCCTGATCTCGGCGCCGTTCCTGGACGACCAGGTCGTCGACGCGGCCCTGGCGGTTCAGGCGGCAGGCCGGTACGAGCCCGCGCGGTACAAGCCGCTCCTGGTTGACGCGATGCGCGGCGTCGTCCCCGATGTCACGCTGCGGCGCGTAACGAAATCCGACACCGCGGCGGCCGCCGTCATCGGCAGCCGGCGGCACCGCGACCAGATAACTGGCCTGCTGGAGGATTCCCGGCTGGCCAGGTTGGAACTGATCAACGTGGGCGTTCTGGCCGCGGCCGTCCGCGGCCCCATCGACATCCAGACCCCCCACCGCCGGCTCGAGCCAACGATCGGCTGTGAAGTATGGCTCCGCAACCGTAGTGAGGACTCGAATGTATTCATTGGCAGCTGACATCTCGACGGTCGATACGGACTACGGCGTCGTCCTCCTGGACGAGACGAAGGGCGAATACTGGAATCTCAACCCCTCCGGCGCGGTCGTCCTGCGCTCGGTGCTGCGGCCCGGGACGGTGGACGACGCCGCCGCAGCCCTGGTGCGCGATTTCTCCATTGATGTGGAGGTGGCCGAGCAGGACGCGCGCGGCGTCATCGACGAGCTGGTCGGGGCGGGGTTGCTCGTTCCGGCCGTCGTCGAGGGCAGTCCGCGGACCCACGGCGAAGCGGCGCGTTCGGGACAAGCGCCGGGGCAGCCATGAGCATCCCGCAGACAATCGGCGTCGAGCGACATTCGTTCTCCCGGCGGGAACGG
>NZ_CDWWXA010000030.1:33637-41102 GCF_977971845.1 Frankia sp. CeCAU1
TCGCGGGCAGACGCGGCCGTGCTGGTCGCCCGCCTGCTGGCCCGGCAGCCACCGCGGCGCATCCAACGGATGCTGCGGCTGGTCGGCCGGGGTGCCCGCCCGGCGACCTACACCGAGGCCAGCCGCGCCCGGACGGTCGTGACCAGGACGAGCTGGGCGTGCACCGGCCCAGAGGGGTGCCTGCCGCGGTCCATCGCCACGACGCTGCTGTGCCGGCTCGACGGCAGCGTTCCCACCTGGTGCGTCGGCGTGCGGGTGGTGCCGCCGTTCGGCGCGCATGCCTGGGTCGTCGCCGAAGGCCGTGACGTCGACGAGCCCTACCCGGAGGGCTATCACCGCCGCCTGCTGAGTGTGAAGCCTGCTGGCCACAGCCCACGGCGGCGGCTAGGACGGCCGGACGCAGGTCTCGGACGGCAGCCGGCCGACACCGCCGGAGCGCCCCGGTGAGCGGGACGATGGTCGGGGCGGCGGGCGAGGCGGCGGGCGAGGCGGGCCGCACCGCCGGCGCCTGCGGGGCGCCACCGTTCCCGATGGCTCGTGCGTGTCCCTACCACCCGCCGCCGGGCTACCGGGACCTGCGGGCCGCCGGGCCTCTCGCGAAGGTCACGCTCATCGGCGACCGCCCCGCGTGGGTGGTGACCGGACACGGGGACGCCCGCGCGCTGTTCGCCGACCCCCGGCTGTCCGCCGACCGCGCCGACCCGAACTACCCGGAGCTGACCGGCCGACGGGCGAGCGCGGAGGCGATCCGGGCGGTGCGGACGTTCGTCGAGATGGACCAGCCGGAGCACACCGCACACCGGCGGCTGGTGGTCTCGAGCTTCAGCGTGCGCCGCGTCCACGCCCTGCGGCCGCGTCTCCAGGGCGCCGTCGACCTGCTGGTCGACCGGTTGCTGGCTGCCGGGCCACCTACCGACCTCGTCGACCGGTTCGCCCTCGACGTCGCAGCGTTCCTGCTCTGCGAGCTGTTCGCGGTGCCGCCCGACGACCGCGACGCCTTCCGGGACCGCCTGGCTCGACCGGACGGAGCAGGGCTTCCGGAGCTCGCCGGCTACCTGGGGGGGCTCCTGCGCGGCCGGGAAAGCGGTCCAGGCCAGGACGCGCTCAGCCGGCTGGCGAGCGCGTACGCGGGCGGACACGGAGGCGCGGGCGCCAGCGAGGCGGCACACCGGCAGGCGGTCAACACGGCCATGATGCTGGTGGTCGCCGGCAGCGAGACCATGACGAACACGATCGCGTCCGGCATGCTGACGCTGCTGGACCATCCCGACCAGGCTGCCGCCCTGCGCGCTGGCCCGGCCGCCATCCCGGGCGCGGTCGAGGAGCTCCTACGCTATCTGTCCGTCGCCGACACCATCCCCCGGGTGGCCGTCGCTGACATTGGGATCGGCGGCCGCCTGATCCGGGCGGGCGACGGCGTCGTCCTCGCTACGGCCGCCGCGAACCGCGACCCGGCCGCGTTCGCCGACCCCGACGCCTTCGACGTGCGCCGCGATCCGCGCAACCACCTCGCGTTCGGCTTCGGCGTGCACCGGTGCCTCGGCCAGAACCTCGCCCGGGCCGCTCTCCAGACCGCGTTCGCCACGGTGCTCCGCCGCGTTCCGACCCTGCGCCTGGCCGTTCCCGCCGAGCAGATTCCGATCAAGAGCGCCGTGGGGCTGCAGGGCGTCACCGCGCTGCCGGTCACCTGGTGACGGCGCCCGCGGCCTGGCTGGTGCGACCGCTCGCGATGATCCGCTTCGCCATCGCACGAACGGGTTCTCCGACACCCGGGCTACTACGCTCGATCGTAGTCCATCGACCGTCGGGATGCGGGCTGAGATGACCATCTACGCCTATGTGGCCAGCATCCGAACTGGGCAGGTGCTGGTGGTCGACCCGCTCGCGGGTGTCGTGAGCGGGTCCATCGGAGTCGGTGTGCTCCCCTTCGGGGTGGCGGTGGCTCCCGACGGCAGCCGCGTCTACGTCACCAACTTCGGTGGGAACGACGTGTCCGTCGTCGACACGGCCACCGGGGCCGTCACCGCCACCATCCCGGTCGGCACGAGCCCCGCAAACGTCGCCGTCAGCCCCGATGGACGGCGGGCCTACGTGACGAACTTCGGCAGCCACGACGTATCCGTCATCGACACGGCCACCGGGGCCGTCACCGCCACCATCCCGGTCGGCACGAGCCCCGCAAACGTCGCCGTCAGCCCCGATGGACGGCGGGCCTACGTGACGAACTTCGGCAGCCACGACGTATCCGTCATCGACACGGCCACGCACACCGGAGCCATGCACACCGTCATCGACACAATCAGCGTCGGGGCCGGCGCCAACGGCATCGCAGTCGCGCCCGACGGCCGGCGAATCTATGTGACCAGCACGGGCGGCGACCCGGGCGAGGTGTCGATGATCGAGACGTCGACCGGCACCGTGACCGCGAAAATCGGCGTCGGACCCGGCCCTTTCGGGGCAGCCCTGGCACCGGACGGGACGCGCCTTTACGTGACCAACTATTACGGCCACACGGTCTCGGTGATTCACGCGGCTCTCGACACGGTTGTCGCAGCTTTCCCCGTCGGCGCCCGCCCGGAGAACGTTGCGGTGGCGCCGGACGGCAGTGTCGCGTGCATAACGAACCAGGCCAGTTGTGACGTATCCGTGGTCGACCTCGCCGATTGCGTCGTCGTGACGGCGATCCCGCTCGCCGGCACGCCGGGCGGCATCGCCGTCACGAGCGCCCCGGTCACCGGCTGACGCCCCAGTCACCGGCTGACCGCCGTCGTGAGAGTGATCGTCGTGCCGATGGCCCCCGAACCCGGGGCGGTTCACGGTAGTGCCACGACCTGTGTCCACAGGTCCTCGGTGTTGCGGATCTTCGCCAGGGCCTTCCCCGCGCCGGACGAGGAGGACACCGCTCCTTCCTACCCGTCCTTCAACAGGTAAAGCTTCTGCCCACACGCGAGCGGAAGGAGCCGGACGGCCCACGTTCGCCTGCCATCTTTCTCTGCCGCGCGGACATTAGACTCTTTCAAGGAAATTGTGCCTGTGGTTCAGTGAACCTGGCGGACGGGTACCAGTGAGCCACGGCAACAAACATGGTCAACGACCTCCGGTCGGTCCTCTCCTGCGAAAGCGAGACCTCTGATGAGTATCTACGACACTATCGGCGGCGCGACGGCCGTGCAGGCCGCGGTCGACGATTTCTACGTCCGGGTGACGGCCGATCCCGTTCTTGCACCCCTCTTTGCCAACCGGGACCTGCCCCGTCTCAAGGAACACCAGCGAGCGTTCATCGCCGCGGTGATCGGTGGTCCCGAGGTCTACCGGGGCCGGGACATGGCCGCGGTACATGCCACGCTCGGCCTCACCGACTCCCACTTCGACGCGGTGGTGGACCATCTGCTCGCGGCGTTGACCGGCCTCGGTGTCCCGACGGAAACCACCGGCCAGATCGGCGCGGCCCTCGCCCCGCTGCGTTCCGACGTCGTCACGGTATCGAAGTAGTAATACCTCACGTCATACACGACCTTGCGCGGTCAGGCTAGTGAAGCCGCAGCCGGCTCGAACGAGAGAAACCGGGCGGGGCACAGTTGCAAATGCGAACCGCCCGGGTTTAACATGGACGCCACCATGTGAGAGATGGAGGTCGACGCCAATCGCCGTCGGCGACGGGGATGCTGTGGACAAGGATGGCACGGACGTCGTTGGTGGTGAACGAGCCGTCCCGGCGGCTTCCTTTCTCGGGTAGCGGGTGCGGTCGAGCCAGCGGTAGCTGTCCGCGTCGACGAAGCAGCAAACCACGCGGACGGATTCGACGCCGAGACAGGTGCTGACCTCGTCCTCGACGAGGTCGCTGCTGGTCAGCCGTGCGAGGGGGAGGGCGTTCTTCGGCGTCGGGATCACCGCCTGCTCGGCGAGGCTGTAGCCGGCGTGGTGAGGCAGTGCTTCGGGGTGGGTCCCCTGCCGGCCCCGTGCCCGGTGTGCCTAGCCGTTTCGGCTGGTATGGGGGGCATGTTAACGTCGGCTCGGCTACGGTGGGTTCGGTGCGCCGGGAAGTCTGGTCGGCAACGTGTGACCCGACCCCTTGGTGAGGAGCGCCGCCGTGGGCCAAGTTCCGTCTCGCCGGTTCAGCCTGTTCGACCGCAGGTCGTGGCCCGAGGCTCGCCGGATCGCCGAGATCCTACGCAGGGAGGCCATCGGTGGCGGGCTGCTGCTCGCCGCGACGGTCCTGGCCTTGGGCTGGGCGAACTCGCCGTGGTCAGAGTCGTACCAGTCAATGCTGTCCTACCAGCTCGGCCCGTCCTGGGCGCACCTGGACCTCACCCTGGCTCAGTGGGCCGCCGACGGCCTGCTAGCGATCTTCTTCTTCGTTGCCGGGCTGGAACTCAAACGCGAGTTCATCGCCGGAGACCTCCGCGACCCTCGGCGGGCCGCTGTCCCGGTCCTGGCCGCCTGCGGGGGTGTCGCCGTCCCGGCCGTGCTGTACGCGCTGGTCAACGTCGGCGGTGACGCCTCAGCGGGCTGGGCGATCCCGACCGCCACCGACATCGCCTTCGCGCTGGCGGTGCTGGCGGTCATTGGCCGGCACCTGCCGTCCGGTCTGCGGACCTTCCTGCTCACCCTCGCGGTCGTCGATGACCTGCTCGCCATCGTCATCATCGCCGTCGTCTACACCCGCCACCTGTCGATCCTCCCGTTGCTGGGCGCGCTGGTGCCGCTGGCGTTGTTCACTCTGCTGGTCCAGCGCCGGGTGCGCTCGTGGTGGCTCCTCCTGCCCTTGGCCGCCGCGACCTGGACGCTGGTCCACGCCTCCGGCGTGCACGCCACCGTGGCTGGCGTGCTGCTGGGGTTTGCCGTGCCGGTGCTCCGCAGTACCCGTGCCGGCGGCCCGGAGACGGGACCGGGGCTGGCCGAGCACTTCGAGCACCGCTGGCGGCCCCTGTCGGCCGGGGTGGCGGTGCCGGTCTTCGCGTTCTTCTCCGCCGGAGTCACCGTCGATGGCCTGAGCGGACTGAGCGCGGCGCTGAGCGATCGGGCGGCCATCGGTGTCGTGCTCGGTCTCGTCGTCGGCAAGCCTCTGGGGATCATGGCCGCTACCTTCCTGGTAGCACGCTTCACTCGCGCCACCCTCGACGACGGGTTGACCTGGACCGACGTTCTCGGGCTCGCGGTCTTGGCCGGTATCGGATTCACCGTCTCCCTGCTCATCGGTGAACTGGCTTTCGGGAGCGGTAGCGCACGTGATGACCATGTCAAGATCGCTGTCCTGACGGGTTCCCTGCTCGCAGCCCTGCTCGCCGCCGTCGTGCTACGTCTGCGCAATCGCGTCTACCGCCGGCTCCAGGAAGCAGAGACCGCCGACCGCGACCACGACGGCATCCCCGACGTCTACCAAGACCTGCACCGGTCCTCCCCACGCCCGTGGGGGTGATCCGGTCCGGTCGGTCCGCTCGTGCAGCACCATCAAGTCCACCCCACGCCCGTGGGTGTTCCGCCCTCGGCAATCGAACAGCTGACGCACAGGTAACACACAGGCCCGACTCCCACCCTCATAGTCACGGGGCTCCTTCCGGAGCGCCGGCAGGGTAGGAGGACACCGGCCATGGCCACACGTGAGCAGGGAATCCGACGGGTAGGCCCCGTCACCGCCGGACTGGCAGCCGTCGCGGCCGCCGGAGCCATCGGCTTCGGCGTGCTGGCCCATGAGCATTCCGCATCCGCGGCCACCTGGGCCTCGACGACGGACGACAGCTCGGTGACCTCGGGTAACGAATCCACCTCGTCGTCGACCTCCGACAGCGCGTCCTCGTCCGGCGGCTGGTCGGGCGGGACCACGGTGGGGAGCGCCGACGGTCCCACGCACGCGTCGACCGGTGGTTCCTGAGATGCCCGGCGCGGCAGCGGCGGTCGAGTGGTCGGTGTGGAGCACGACCGCCCGGCTCGTGGTGACCGAGCCCGGCGCACTGGCCGCCGCCCGGGAGATCGTCGTGGACCATCTCGCGGCCGTTGACGAGGTCGCCAGTCGTTTCCGGGACGACGCGGAGATCAACCAGCTCGATCACGCCGATGGGACGCCGCAACGGATCAGCCCGCTGCTGGCGGACCTCGTCGGTGCGGCGCTCCTCGCGGCCCGGCGCACCGACGGGGACGTGGACCCGACCGTCGGCGGACCGCTCTCCGCTCTCGGCTACGACCGGGACATCACGTTGCTGCCGTCGGACGGCCGGCGGCTGCGGGTAGTGCACCGGCCGGCGCCGGGCTGGCAGCGGATCCGGCTGACCGGGAACACAATGACGCTGCCGGACGACGTGCGGCTCGACCTCGGAGCGACGGCGAAGGCGCAGGCCGCCGACCGCTGCGCCGCTCTGGTCGCCGAACGGCTCGGCACCGGCGTGCTGGTCAGCCTCGGCGGGGATGTCGCCACCGCCGGGAACGCGCCGGAGGGCGGCTGGCGCATTCGGGTCCAGGACCGCCCGGGCGAGCCCGCCTGCACCATCACCCTGGCCGCCGGGAGCGCCGTCGCGACGTCCAGCACCCTCGGGCGGCGGTGGTGGCGCGGCGGGCGGCTCCTGCACCACATCCTGGATCCGCGCACCTGCCAGCCCGCGCCGGTGGTCTGGCGGACCGCCACCGTGGCGGCCGCGAGCTGCCTCGACGCGAACACGGCGAGCACCGCCGCGATCGTCCGTGGTTCCGCGGCGGTGGGCTGGCTGCGCCGGATCGGGATGCCGGCACGGCTCGTCGCCACGGACGGCTCGATCGTCACGACCGCTGGCTGGCCCGCCCCGAGCCGGGCCAAGGTGGCCGGGGCCGGAGTAGCCGGGGCCGGAGTAGCCGGGGTCCGGGTAGACCGGGCCGAGACGGCTCCGCCCGCCGAGGATGGAACCCGAGTCGCGTCCGCTGGATCGGCGACACGGCCGAGAGGTTCCGGCCGATGAGCACCGAAGCCCTCTGGTACGCCGCCCGGGGCACGGGCACCACGTGCCTGCTGCTGCTCACCCTGACGGTCGTCCTCGGCATCGTGGCCCGCTCGGGTCTCGGCCTCGCGGGTCTGCCCGGTTTCGCGATCGGCGCCGTGCACCGCGGCGCGAGCCTGCTCGCGGTCGTGCTCCTCGCCATGCACATCGGCACGCTGCTGCTCGACCCGTACGCGAAGCTCGGCATTGCGGATGTGGTCCTGCCGTTCGGCGCCGGCTACCGACCGCTGTGGGTCGGGCTCGGCACCGTCGCAGCCGACCTTCTCATCGCCGTGGTCGTGACCAGTCTGCTCCGCCGGCGCCTCGGCGTGCGCGTCTGGCGGGCAGTGCACTGGGCCGCCTACGGCGCCTGGCCACTCGCCCTCGCGCACGGCCTGGGCTCGGGCACCGACGCCGGCACGCCGTGGCTGCGAGCCGTCGCGATGGCCTGCGCGCTCGCCGTCGCCGGATCCGCGGCCTGGCGCTGTTCCCCCTCCTTCAGGATCCTCCCCCGCCCGCAC
>NZ_CDWWXA010000031.1:0-19732 GCF_977971845.1 Frankia sp. CeCAU1
GGGATAAGGCCGGGGAGGGTCTCGAGGAGACGGCGGGGGACCGGGCGGCAGAGCCGGTGCCCGAGCTGCGTCCACTCGTCGTCCTGGCCCGTGACGGGCTCGGCGCGGTGCCTCCGTTCGCCTCGGGGGCCGGCGCGGCGACGTCGCCGACGAGTCCGTTCGTCCGGGCCGCCCGCCGGGGCGAACGGCTGATCGTCGCACTGACAGCGGGCGAGTGGGATCCGCCGGCCGACGCCGAGCGGTGGATCCGCCAGGTGGGGGCCCACACGATGGCTGTCGTACCCGTGGTACGGGTCGGCCACGTCGTCGCCGTACTGAGTGTGACCGCCGTTGCGGATCGACCTCCGTTCACCGAAGCGGATCTGCTCTTGCTGACCGAACTCGCCGCCCGGGTGGGGGTCGTCCTGGACCGGATCGATCGGGGGGCCGCAGAGCGCAGCAATGCGCTGGCGCTGCGTGAGGCGTTGCGCGGTTCTCCACCCGCCGTCCCGTCCGGGCTCGAGGTGGCCACCCGTTACCTGCCCGGCGGGGTCGATGACGACGCCGGTAGCGACTGGTTCGACGTGATTGACCTGGGAGCCGGGCGAGTTGCCCTGATGATCGGTGACGTGATGGGCCGAGGGATCCGGGCGACCGCGGTGATGGGGCAGCTGCGCGCAGCGGCCCGCACCTGCGCCCGTCTCGATCTTCCCCCGGCCGAGGTGCTGACGTTGCTGGACGACATCGTCGCGGACCTGCCCGGGGAGGAGATCGCCACCTGCATCTACGCGGTCGTTGAGATCGACAGTGGGGTGCTGACGCTGGCGAGTGCCGGGCACCCGCCGCCCCTGGTCGTCGCGCCGGACGGGTTGGTCTCCAGGCTCTACATGGCGGTGGGATCTCCACTCGGGGTGGCCCGGTCGGACGTGACCGAGTACACGGTGCGACTGGGACGGGGATATCTGATCGCCCTGTTCACCGACGGGCTCGTCCGGGGACGTGCGCGCGACCTCGACGCCGGGGTCTCGCAGCTCGCGGCCGCGCTCGCCCGCGCCAGCGACAGGTTCACCGCGAATCTGGACGACCTGGTCACCGCGGCGTGTGCCGGTCTCGGTCCCGCCGTCGCCCCCGGCCCAGTGGGTTCCGGGACGGCCGACGAGGTGGCGGTCGACGAGGTGGCGGTCGACGAGGTGGCGGTCGACGAGGTGGCGGCCGACGACGTCGCGCTTCTGTTCGCCCGGTTGCCCGTTGAACCGACGGCCGCGGCGGCCCTCCTGGACGTCACCTTCGACGGTGCGGCGAGCCTGCGCGCCGTGCGGGCTCAGGCCAGGCTCGCGCTGGAGAACGCGCCGCTGGCCTCGGAAGTCGTCGACACCATCGTTCTGGTGCTGTCGGAGCTGGCGAGCAACGCGGTGCGGCACGGTCGCCCACCACTGTCGGTGCGGCTGCGGCTGCTGGGCGACCGGGCCGTCGTGGAGGTCGCCGACGGTGGCGGCCGGGTGCTGCGGCGGCGCCACGCCGCGGCCGAGGATGAGGCCGGCCGCGGGCTCGGCCTGGTCTCCCAGCTCGCCGTTCGGCATGGCATCCGTCCGCTCCCCGACGGGAAGGCCGTGTGGGCCGAGATCGACCTGACCGGGACGACCCCGCCCGAACCGGACTGACGCCATGGCCATGAGGGTCAAGTGCGTGGCCTGTTAGATCTGTCCGATTTACCTCAGTCCGGCGGGTGAATCCGTCCGGACAGCCGGGGCGGGGCTGCCCGGGTGACGGGCTGACCTGCCGGCTACGGCACGAGACGGCCTGATACGGGTGGACCGGCCGTCCCGGCGGCATCAGGAAGTCTGGTGTCGCGTAACGTGAGCTGCATGCCGGACGCGGTGCTGCGCCTCGACAATGTCAATGTCGTGCGAGATGGGTCATACCTGCTCAGGAACGTGTCGTGGGCGGTGTTCCCTGGCCAGCGCTGGGTGGTCCTCGGTCCCAACGGCGCCGGGAAGACGACCCTGCTGCAGGTGGCCTCGGGCCGGCTGTTTCCCACCAGGGGCACGGTCGACCTGCTCGGCGCCCGTCTCGGCAAGGTCAACCTTCTCGATCTACGATACCGGGTGGGTGTCGTCAGCCCGGCGCTGGTGGAGACGCCACCCGCCGACGAGCGGGTACTCGACGCGGTGGTGACCGCCGGCTGGTCCGTGCTGGGCCGCGCCGACGAGGAGTACGACGAGGTCGATCTCACCCGCGCGGCCGGCCTGCTGACCCAGTTCGGGTGCCGTGGACTGGTCGACCGTCGGTTCGGAACCCTCTCCGAGGGAGAGCGCAAGCGCGTGCTCATTGCCCGGGCCCTCATGACCGACCCGGAACTCCTCCTGCTCGACGAGCCCGCCTCCGGGCTCGATCTGGGTGCGCGGGAGGCGTTGATGCGGCGGCTCACCCGCTTCGCGGCCGACCCCATCGCTCCTGTCCTCGTCCTCGTCAGCCACCACGTGGAGGAGATCCCGGTCGGGGTGACTCACGCGTTGCTGGTGCGCGGCGGCCAGGCGCTTGCGGCCGGTCCGGTCGCGCAGGTCCTCACCGCGCAGGCGCTCTCCTCCTGCTTCGGGATTCCGTTGGAGGTCGGCGTGGCGGCCGGTCGCTACACCGCCCGGCTTGCCGCTGGACCGCCTCCCCGGCATCCGGTATCCGCCTCGGTCTGAGCCTGTGCCGCGGGGCTGAGCCTGTGCCGCGGGGTGTTTGTCCGTTCAGGGGCCGATCGGCCGTGACCGGCGTCGGTTGATGGTCGGACGGAGTCGGTCGATGGTCGGATGACCACGATCGGCGGGGTGCGGTGACCTTCCCGACGTGATCCGGTCCCGAGTCACCGCTCGGTCCCGGCGTTTCGCGTACGGTCCGGCGGGCCGTCCATCCCCGTCAAGCGGCCTCAGCCCGTCGTAGCGCGCCTTTTCCGGTATCGCCGGTGTGTTTTTTTCGCGGCGGCCGTCGTGCTCCCTCTCCGAGGCTCGTCCGTTCGTGGGCCGGCCGGCGACCCGGACGGACGCTGGCCGCCGGTTGCCCCCGGACCCGTCGCTGGTTGGCCGTCGTTCATCGTTCGTCGAGCAGGTCCCACAACCATCCCGACCGTCGCACACCCGCGCCGAGCGACCTCAGCCGGCCGGCAAGTTGCCGATCCGAGGTGATGACGACCACGGGCGCGACCGCGTCGCGCGCCGCCGCCACGATGGCGTCGTCGCCGTGCCCGGGGGCGTGCACGACGACGATGGTCGGTGCCGCGCGGTCCGCCCTCGCTGGAACGTGGCGGCCCTTCTCGGGCGCGACGTCCGCGGGCCGGATCTTTTCGGGTGTGATCTTTCCGGGCCGTACGGTTCCCTCGGGAACTCCGGCCCGCGCCGCACCCTCGAGAACGACCACGATCCGCTCGGGCCATTCCGGCCTCGATGATGGCCGCGGGTGCGTGCCGGGACGGGTGATCCGCGCCGAAATAGCGTCGACTAGCCGTCCGGCCGCTCCTGGGCGGTCCCGCCACCACCCGTCGGGCCGGGAGCCAATCACGTTGGCACCGTCTACCACCCACGTGCGCGGGTACTCGTCCGTGGGTCGGCTCATACCGGCGGCGCCGGAATCAGGGGTACTCATCCGGCGCGGCGATCCCCTTTGGCATTCGTACCGGTCGGTTCCGCTCGCGGCACCACCACCCCAAAGGCGCCGGCGGCTGTTGCCCGCCGTTTGCCGGGCAATCGTCCACGGGAGTCGGTAGACGAACACGATCGGTGTCCCAAGGTCGGAGGACATGGACGCCGCCCGGTCCACGCCTGCCCAACTGTCCGCTTGCGGTCGGCCTTTCGACTGGGAAGGTGTGATTCGCAGAACATGATCATCCCTCTATCATGTGGAGCTTGCTCCCTGTCTTTGGGTTCCGCACTCCGACTGCCAGGGCGGCGTGCGTTGAGCGCTGACTTCGTCTTCGGCGACCCAAGCCTGCGAGCCCGACGAACCAGGCGTGACAGTTCCCCGCGTTCTCGTGGTAATAATAGACGCGTGAGTTCTGCGGTCCGCTGACCTGAAGGAGAGTGGCATGGCCCAGAAGACCATCGTCTCGTTGATTGACGATCTCAGTGGAGAAGAGGCCGACGAGACCGTCCGGTTCGGACTCGACGGTGCGCAGTATGAGATCGACCTGTCGGAGAAGAACGCCACGAAGTTGCGTGAGTCGTTGGCTTCGTTCGTCACCGCGGCTCGCCGTTCTGGCGGTCGGGCGGCGGGTGGCCGGCGTGGTGTGCGTGCCGCTTCGCGCCGTACCGGCGGAACCGACCGTACCGCCGACATTCGTGAGTGGGCGCGCAGCAACGGTTACACGGTGAGTGACCGGGGGCGTATCGCTTCCAACATCGTCGAGGCGTACGACAAGGCCCACTGATCCTGGTCTTGACTGCTTTTCCGGGGTAGGGACCGGAGCAGTGGAACCCCTTGTAGCGGTAGTGCCCGTGGTATTGGACGACGGGCTGCGCGATCCGGCGGACCGAAGATCGTGTGATCAGGTTTTGCATGGTCAGGTTCCTGCCACACCGACCGGGCCGGTGTGGCAGGAACTATTGGCGTTGCCGCTGACGCAGTCCGTCGCCAGATCTGTTCGTTCCGTCAGTTCGGCAGCTGCCGGGCCATCCAGTTTTCGACGTCTTCCGCGGTTCGCGGAAGTGCGGCGGACATGTTCCGCCTTCCATCCCTGGTGACCAGGATGTCGTCTTCTATCCGGACGCCGATGCCTCGCAGCTCCGGCGGAACCATCAGGTCGTCCGGCTGGAAGTACAGGCCCGGTTCGACCGTCAATACCATGCCCGGTTCCAGCGCCGCGTCGCGATAGGTCTGGTCGCGCGCCTGCGCGCAGTCGTGCACGTCCAATCCGAGCATGTGCGACGTGGAGTGCAGGGTATAGCGGCGATGGACGCCCGCTCCCGGGGAGCGGGGGTCCTCGATCAGCGACTCCTGCGCACTGACCGGCAGGAGCCCCCAGCCGTCGAGAGCCGTGGCGATGACCCGCATGGCGGCCCGGTGCGGCTCCAGGAAGGACGCTCCCGGCCGGACCGCGTCGATCCCGGCCTGCTGGGCGCGAAGAACCACGTCATAGACCTGGCGCTGCACCTCGGTGAACCGTCCGTTGATCGGAAGCGTGCGGGTGACGTCGGCCGTGTAGAGGGAGCGTCCCTCGACCCCCATGTCGAGCAGGGCGAGATCACCGGCGCGTACCGGCCCGTCGTCGCGGACCCAGTGCAGCGTCGTGGCGTGGTGGCCACAGGCGACGATGGAACCGTATCCCACGTCGTTGCCGTCCACCCGGGCCCGCCGCCAGAACGTCCCCTCCAACCATCGTTCTCCATTGGGCAGGTCCATCGCCCGACCGATTTCTCCCACGCACTCGGTGAAGCCACGCACGGTCGCGGCGATCGCCTCGTCCAATCGGGCGATCTCGAAGTCGTCCTTGAGTAGCCGCAGCTCGGAAAGGGCCTGTGCGAGGGCCAGATCGCGGTCGGTTCCTGGTCCACCCCGGCCGGACCAGCGCAGCACCGAACCATCCACGACCGGATCGACTCCGCGTAGTACCCGGGTGTTTCCCGGTGCCAACCGCGCGAGCGCGTCCGCGAGCTCCGTGAGCGGCCGGCATTCGATCTCCAGCTGTGCCGCGGTCTCCCGAACCCCCGGTCTGGGACCGACCCACAGTTCCCCGTATCGCCGGTCGGTGTAGAAGGCGGAGCTCGACCGGTCGG
This sequence comes from Frankia sp. CeCAU1, assembly GCF_977971845.1. NCBI lineage: Bacteria > Bacillati > Actinomycetota > Actinomycetes > Frankiales > Frankiaceae > Frankia > Frankia sp. CeCAU1. Next base: position 5,733 of record NZ_CDWWXA010000031.1, read on the forward strand.
ACCGCCCGGCGACATAGAGCACCGCATCATGCTCGCCGGCCGCGTTGGGTAGCAGAACCAACACGGCATCGGGTTCATGGCAGCCGGTCAGCCAGAAGAAGTCGCTTCCGGGACGGAACGGAAAATCCGTGTCGTTTGCCCGTACCCGCAGACCGCCGCTCGGCACCACAAGCGCGTCCGCCGGGAACCGCGAACCCAACAAGGCGCGACGTTTCGCGGTGTAGGGTGCGCAGTCATCGCGGGATGGCACAGCGTCGTCAATCGGCGCCCACCCGGTCGACATAAATCGCCGGAACGCCGCGTGTGGTTCCTCGTCGTGGTTGGCCTGTCCGGGTTCGCGCACGGAATCATCCGATGCCGGAGGTTCACTGGCCCCGGTGGGGACAACGCCCGGCTCGTCGGTCGTGATGAGGTTCGGATCACGCCCGGCCGGCGCGCTCTCGGGCACCCCCGTGCTGGTCGGTGGAGGTGAGCTTTGGTGGGACTGGGCACTCATACCGTTAACGGTAGGCCCCGTTGCGGACGGCGGGTAGCGCGCGAGGCACACCGCCATGCCCGGCGCGTTGGCCGGACTTCTCGTCGTTGGTCCGCCGGGCATTTGGTGCATCGCGCCGCCGCGGTGATGCCGGGCCGATGTGGGCGGTCGCGTCGCGACCTGGGCCCGAACGCCGCTACCCACGCCGCCGCCTTCGGACCCTTCCATGAAGACTGTTCCTCCCACCTCGGGTGAGTTAACGAGGGCACGCAATCGGTTGTGGGAGATCTGGGGGATCCGATCGGTTGTGACCTTCCGTCGCGGACCGTTAACTCATCTGCCGGTCGGCGGGGAAGGCGGGTCCGCGTTGCACGGATCGAGTCGGTCCGGGGGCGGACGTCCTCGGTGTGCCGTAATGCCGGTCCGATAGCCACCGGCATCGTGCGATTCGGGCGCTGTGCTCGATTCGGGCGCTGTGCTCGATTCGGGTACTGCACTCGATTCGGGTACTGCACTGCGTGTCGCGAACACCACCGGGTACCGGCATCATTGTTGCGCATCCCGATACCGGTGGTTGTCGTCGGGATCGCAGGATCGGAATCGGGTCCGCGACCGGTCTCGATGCTCGGCGCCACCCGGGGTCCGCCACAACTCGGCTCGGCCGGGACGGTCCGGGCGGCGCCGTCGGAGTCCGCACGGTCCGCGGGCCGGTCGGGGGCCTGCGAGGTCGTACATCCGACAACCCGTCGGGAATGCCATGACGCCCGTCACCCGTCACCATCGAAAAGACTGTCCGGGAGGGTTCCGGTCCGTCCGCGCCCACGTCGTGCCAAGGTGGTCCGGCGGGTTCGCGCCGGTGGTGGACGGTGCCGACCCCGGGCGGCGCCACTGGCGCGGGTGATCTCATCCCGGTGGATGAGGGAGGAGGACGCGGCCATGACCTGGCCTCCGGATCGTCCGGAACGGTACGGGCCGACGGCGGGACGCCGGGACGGCGAGCGGCGTGGCCGGTCCGTCCGTGACCCGCGGGACCCACGCCGGGCCCCTGAGGAGGACTGGCCCGTCGGGCAGTGGCCGCGCCGGGAGCACCGGCCGGCTCCGCGGGGTCACGATGATGACGAGCCGCGCGTACCCCCCGGCGCCTACCCCGATCCCTACGCCCGGTACCCCATCGATCACCCGGCGGCCGAGCCCCGGTATGACCGGCCGGCCCCGGAGGGTCCCGCGGCACCCGGGCAGGGCGGCTTACGGCGCGGTCTCACCGCCATGGCCGCGGTGTTGGCGACCCTCGTCCTGATCCTGGCGACCGGTGGCTGGGCCGTGCTGAAGCACTACGACGGTAGGGTGCATCACATCCCGCTGGCCTTCTCCGCCAGCGCGGACCGGCCGGCGTCCGCATCGGGCGGAACGCAGAACATCCTGCTCGTGGGGTCGGACACTCGGACGGGGACCAGCGGCGAGTTCGGCCAGGTCGAGGGGCAGCGGTCGGACACGACCATCCTTGCCCACCTCGACGGCGACGGTTCGACGACTCTCATCTCCTTCCCCCGGGATCTGTGGGTGCGGATCCCCGCGTACACCGACGCGGCGGGCATGCAGCACGCGGCGCAGCGGTCCAAGCTGAACGCCGCCTTCTCCTACGGCGGGCCGTCCCTGCTCGTGGCCACGATCGAGAACCTCACCGGGATCCGGGTCGACCACTACGTCCAGATCGACTTCATCGGCTTCCAGGGGATGACGGACGCCCTCGGCGGGGTCACCGTCTGCATCAAGGAACTTCCCCCCGAGCTGAAGGCACGGGGCTTCGACAACCTGCACGACCATTACTCCGGGTTTTCCGGTCAGGTCGGCGAGAACACGCTGAACGGGGCTCAGGCCCTCTCCTTCGTCCGGCAGCGGTATGGCCTACCTGAGAGCGACATCGACCGCATCCGCCGCCAGCAGCAGTTCCTCGGTGCCGTCTTCCAGCGGATCGCGTCGACGGACACCCTGCTCAACCCGGCGAAGCTGCTCGGGGTGGTCGACTCCGCCACCTCGGCGCTGACGCTCGACGAGGCCACCTCCCTCGCCGACCTCCGGCTTCTCGCGGTGCGGATGCAGTCGATCGGATCGGGCGGCGTCGCGTTCACGACGGTGCCGGCGGCAGCTGGCACCCGCGGGGGGCAGAGCGTCCTAGTCCCTGATCCAGCCCAGCTGGGCGCCTTCCTCAAGCCCTTCGGCGGTCGTGTCGCCGACGGGAGCTCCACCGGCGCACTCTCGGCCGGCGCGGGGGGTGGCTCCTTCGCTGCGGTACCGGTGTCCGCCGCGGTACCGGTGGTCTGGTCCCCGACCAGCGCGGCGGGAAGGTCCGTCCCGGGTGATGCGGGCGGGGTGTCCTGCACCTATTGAGGCGGCCTCAAGGCGTTCAGCGCCGAGTGGCTGCCCCGGCGGCGCGGTGGCTGCTCGTCCAGCGCCGCGTTGAGCTCCGCGCCCAACAACACGGCCAGCGCGGTGATGTAGAAGAACAGCAGCGCCGCCACCGGTGATCCGAGCGAGCCGTAGACCAGTTCGTGACTGAACACGATCTCCAGGTAGTACCGCAGCACGCCGCTGCCCACGAGCCAGCAGACGAGCGCGAGGATCGCTCCGGGCAGCGCCCGCCACCAGGGTCGGCGTACCGGCAGCGAGAGGTGGTACAGCGAGGTCAGCATCGCCAGGGCCACGAGTCCCACGACCGGCCAGTAAAGCAGTGTGATCAGGGTACTGACGAGGGGATGGCGACTGGCGTCGAAGATCCGCGAGATCAGTTCGGGCCCCAGGACCAGCGCAGGCAGGAGGATGACCCCGCTGGCCACTTGGGCGAGAAACAGCCACAGCGCCAGGAGCCGGCTGCGTACCGCCGAGCGTAGCTCGCGCTGGCCGTAGGCGATGGTGATGGTGTTGACGAAGGTCGCCATCGCGGTCGACCCGGTCCACAGGGACAGCACGAAACCGATGGAGATCACATCCGGTCGGCCACGGGAGAGGATCTGGTCGATGGTCGGGCGCACCGCGTCGTCGACCACCGATTCGGTCAGCAGGCCGCCGGCGCCGTGAAGGATACTCTGCCGGGCGCTGTCGAGGGCGTCGGCTCCGATGGCGTCACCGACGTAGCCGAGCGTTCCCAACAACGACAGCAGGAGTGGGGGCAGGGACAGCAGCTGCCAGAATCCCGCCTCGGCCGCAAGCCCCAGGACCCGGTGCCGCCAGGCATTGGTGATGGTCCGATGGGCCAGTCGCAGGGGTCCTCGGGGCAGCCGGCGGCGCTGGTGATCCAGCCGGTGGAACAGCGTGCTGCGCCGGATGGCGGTCCAGGCCGCGGCGTGACGGTTTCTGGCCCGCGTTAGCAGCCCGGGATTCACCTCGGCGACCACCCTGCGCAGTAACACCATCCAGCGGCCGCTCACCGGGGACGATGCCACGGAAGCCGGTGTTTTGTTTCCCGCGGCGGACACGGCCCCCACCGTATGGCCTGGCGTTCCCGGGTGCCGAAGGGCACCCGGGAACGGAGTGGATGACTGCGGCGGAGGCCGCCCGGAGTAACGGATGGGCCGCCGGTCAGCAGCGAGGGAAGTGGTCAGGGATCCTGGATGCACCAAAAGGGACACATCGCTAGATCGTGATGTGCCCCTTCGGGGTGCCTGGGCGGCCGAGTTCAGGACACGCTGAGTTTGTCGGTCTCGTCGTGATACTCAACAGCCATCTCACGCAGCTTCGAGTCGTGCGACTTCGCGTGGTGCCGGCAGAACAGGAGATCGCCGCCCCCGGGCAGCACGACCCGCACGTAGGCCTGGGCACCGCACCGGTCGCAACGATCAAGATTGGTCAGCGTCGGCTTCGTGATAGTCCCTGTCACATCTACTCCAACTGTGTTAGGCGGTCAGATGTTCCAACTGACCATGTGACGGTTTACTCACAGCCGGCTCTCGTGGCGTCGTTGCATCCAGAGCGGCGTGGTGTCCGTGGTCCTCCATACCACGGACGGGTACCCGTCTCGGGCGCCCGGTCGTCTGATCAGGGACGTCGGGCACCGAAGACGATGTCGTCCCATGCTGGCACTGACTTGCGTCCGCGTCGACCGCCTGCCGGACGTTCGTTCCCACGGGCGGTGTTACTCGGGCGTGCCCGTGACGCAGCGGAGGCGCTCGATGTGTCTACGGTCGTCTCGTCGGTCCCGTCCGGCGCATCCTCCGTCCGCGCGGAGGGAGCCTTGGCGGGGGCTTCCCGCCGGGCTGCCGTGCGGCGCGCCCCGGGCGTGGAACCTGTGCCGGATCCGGCGGCTCGGGCGGCTGGTGCCGAGGTCACGGCGGCTGCGGCGGCTGCGGCGGCATCGGTGCCCGCTAGCGCGGCCGGTTCGGCGGGAGCGGATCGCGCTGCCGTACCGGCCTCTGGGGCCGACGGCTCCGGTCCGGCCGGGGCCGCGGCGGCTGTCCCGCCCCGCTCCCCGCCGGCGACGGGAGGCACCTGCGCCGAGCCCGGGACCGGCAGCTTGGCGGCTGCCCCGGTGGGAGACGTGGCGGATGTCACGGGCTGCGGACCGGCCGGCGCGACGGCCGCCCGGGAATGCACTCCTGATCGTCCGGTCCCGGACGCGGACCCCACCCTGGGGCGGCTGCCGGGAACGCCTCGCCCCGTCGCGGCCGTCCGGCGAGCGACCTCGCCGCGGATCGGTTCGGGCCGGACGGGACGATCCAGGGACTCGGCTTCCTCGGCCCGGGCGGCCTTCCGCTCCACCGAGCGCGGGTCTCCCGGGGCCGCTGGGTCTGCGGACCGGGCAGGTACGGACCAGGGGGTCACGGATCGGGTGTCCGCGGATCGGGTGTCCGCGACCACGGGTTGCGGTTCGGCCGCCTGGATCGTCTCCGGACGGGTGGGCGACCCGGGTGCCCCGGGTCGCCCACCGCCCGCGGTGTCCCCGGGATATGCGGTGTCCCCGGGATACGACGCGGCCGGGTGGGAGGGCAGGGCCGCGGGCGGAGGGTACTGCCGCTCGGGGAGGCCGTGCTGCGGGGCCGGTGTTCCCGGCGGCAGGCCCGATTCCGCCATCGCGGCGACCATCGGCTGGACCGGGGTGGCCGGGGTGGCCGGAGTGGCCGGAGTGACCGGAGTGACCGGAGTGGCCTGGTCGTGCACAAGAGTGAGCGCTGGCCCCGCCGCCCGCAGCGCCGCCGACGATGATGGTACGGATGACGGTGCGGGCATCGGCGCCGGCTGCTCCGCCGTCTCCGGCGCCACAAGAGTGCGGGCCGCGTCGTCATGTGGGCGCACCCGGCGCACCACCGGATCCCACGTCCAGCGGGCGCAGCGGCTTTCCGAGGTGAGCTGGACGAGCCAGATGCCGTCGACGCGGCGCCACGCGTCCCACTGCGCCGCGGCCGGATTGTCCTGGGCTCCCATCAGCCGCGCGTCGACGACCTCGCCCAACGGCCGTCCCGGCACGCCCCCCGGATCCTTGGGGAGCAGCGCGGCCCGCGCCTCCTGCACGACCCTGGCACGTTCGGCGAGGACGGGACCCTCATAGCGCTCCACCCGTTCCACCGGGATCCCGGCGGCCCTGGCCACCTCCGCCGCGGTCTCCCCGGCGCGCAGCCTGGCCTGGATCTCCCGTGGGGTGAGCGCGCTCTCGGTACGCGCCTCGCTGCGACGCACACCGCGCAGGGCCGCGCGCAGCCGGTCGTCCACGGGCACCCGGAACTGCTCGCCGTCCGTCCTGCCGTTCGCGTCGGTGAGCACGAGGTAGCCGCCGTCCTCGCTGAGTGCGACCGCCCGCAGCTCGCGCATGGCGCCTCCTCCTCCGTCGAAGCCGTACCGCTTGTCGCCGTGCCGCGGCGGGCGGACCGTTGCGCCGGACGCGCATGGGAGCGGATGTCAGCATGATGCGTCAACCCGCCTTCGGCCTGTGCGTCCCGGTAGCTGACAGCCTGCCATCGATGGCGTCGGTCGCGGGCGTGGCGGCGGGCGACACGCACAGTCTGACCGTGTTGGGCCTGTTCGGGCAGTCCCGGAACGTCCGGATCCGGGACGAGTGGACTCGCGACCGGTGGATTATGGTCGCCTGCCGCCCGGGGGGCGGGTCGCGGGACCTCGGCGGCGGGCGGGCCGGGCAGCCGGTCGGGGCCGGTTCTGGTCGACCAGGCCGGAGATGGCGGCGCCGACGATGCCCGCCTCGTTCTGGAGTTGCGCGGGGATCACTCGGGTACGCACCTCGAGCTGGTCGAGATATTTGTCCGCTCTCTTGCTCACCCCACCACCGATGATGATGAGGTCGGGCCAGAGCAGCGCCTCGATGGTGTTGAGGTACCTGGTCACCCGCTTGGCCCACTTCTCCCAGGAGAGGCCCTCGCGTTCCCGGGCCGCATCGGACGCCCTGGTCTCCGCGTCGTGCCCGGAGATCTCCAAGTGGCCGAGTTCGGTGTTGGGCACGAGCTGGCCGTGGAGGAACAGCGCGGTACCGATCCCGGTTCCGAACGTCGTCACGACGACCAGGCCGGTGGTGTCGCGTCCGGCGCCGAAGGTCATCTCGGCGATGCCCGCCGCGTCCGCGTCGTTCATCACGGTGATGTCCACCGGGCCCGTGGCGGCGGCCGACCCGCCCAGCGCCTCGGCGAACAGGGACACCACGTCGGTGCCGATCCAGGACGGGGCGATGTTCGCCGCCGTGAGCGCCATCCCGTTCTTGACCACTGCGGGCAGGGTGGCTCCCACCGGTCCCGACCAGCCGAAGCGGCCAACCACCTCCGCCACGGTCGCGGCCACCGCGGTGGGCTCGGCCGGCTGCGGAGTCGCCAGCCGGAACCTGGGCGCGGCCAGCGACCCGTCCTCGACGTTGACCGGAGCGCCCTTGATTCCGCTTCCGCCGACGTCAACCCCGAAGACCTGCATCGCCGAGCCCTCCCCTACCGATGTTCTGACCTCGCCGACCCTGCCGACCTCGCCGCCGGTGCCGCCGCGGTGCCGTGGGCCGAACCGCCGCCCAGTGACCGCGGACGTCCGTCGACCGCACGAGTTGTAGTCTCGCAGGCGATCGGGGCGGCCACGGTCCGACTGCCCACGTCGTGGCCCCTCCGTCCCGATCGCGTCCCGCCGGTGAGTCCGCCGCCGCGTGGCCCGACTCGGGACGAGCCGCGACTCGGACGAACGGCTCTTACCCTGGAGGAATGAGCCTCACTGACACCCATGGTCGCATCGCGACGGACCTGCGGGTGTCGTTGACGGACCGCTGCAACCTCCGGTGTACCTATTGCATGCCGGCCGAGGGACTCGCGTGGCTTCCTGGTGAGCGGATGCTGACCGACGACGAGGTAGTCCGGCTGGTTGGCGTCGCGGTTGGGCGGCTCGGCGTGACCGAGATTCGCCTCACCGGCGGTGAGCCCACGCTGCGTCCGGGTCTGGTGGAGCTGGTGGCGCGGCTCGCGGCCCTGCGGCCGCGGCCCGAACTGTCCGTCACCACGAATGGTCTGATCCTGGCCCGCCTGGCGGGCCCGCTGCGGGCCGCCGGTCTGGACCGGATCAACGTCTCCCTGGACACGCTGGACGCGGACCGGTTCGTCCGGATCACCCGCCGGGAGCGGCTCGGTGACGTGCTGGCAGGACTGTCCGCCGCCGCCGCGAGCGGGCTCACCCCGGTCAAGGTCAACAGCGTCCTCGTTCGGGGCGTCAACGACGACGAAGCCCCCCGGTTACTGCGCTGGTGTCTGCGGGAGGGCTACGAGCTGCGGTTCATCGAGCAGATGCCGCTGGATGCGCAGCACGCGTGGCGTCGGGACACGATGGTGACGGCCGGCGAGATCCTTGCCTGCCTGCGGGCGGAGTTCACCCTCACGCCGCTGCCGGGCCGCGGCAGTGCGCCCGCCGAGTTGTTCGAGGTGAACGGTGGGCCCGGGCGGGTGGGGGTGATCGCCTCGGTGTCGGCGCCGTTCTGCGCGGCCTGTGACCGGGTCCGGCTGACCGCCGACGGCCAGGTGCGTGACTGTCTGTTCGCCCGGCGGGAGAGCGATCTGCGGACCCCCATGCGTGCCGGCGCGGACGACGAGCGGCTCGCGGCTCTGTGGCGGGCGGCCGTGCGGGGCAAGAAGGCGGGGCACGGCATCGACGAACCGACCTTTCGGCAGCCGGACCGGCCGATGTCCGCGATCGGCGGATGACGGTGGCCAGGTCCGGGTCGCATGCCGGTGTCCCCGCGGGTTGGAGTGCCCTGGTGCTGGCCGGGGGTGGGGCGCGCCGGCTCGGCGGCCGGGACAAGCCGGCGGTGATGGTCGGCGGTTCCACCCTGCTCGAGCGGGTGCTGTCCGCGGTGTTGGACGCCGAACGGGTGGTCATCGTCGGTCCCCGGCGTGACCTGGCCGTCGCTCCGATTCCGCCTGGTCGGGTGCGCTGGTGTCGGGAGGATCCGCCCGGCGGGGGACCGGTCGCGGCGATCGCCGCCGGCCTTGTCGAGATCACCACACCGTTCGTCGCCGTCCTCGCCGCCGACCTGCCGTTCCTGACCGGCCGGGAGATCGCGCTGCTGCGCCGTGGGGTCGCGGACCCCGCGGCGCAGGCCGCGCTGCTGGTCGACCCGGACGGCCGCCGGCAGTTTCTGGCCGCGGTGTGGCGGACGGCCTCGCTGTGGGCGGCGCTACCCGCCGATCCGATCGGGCGCCCGGTGCGCGGCCTGTTCGCAGACCGTCCGGTGACCGCGGTCCGGGCGCCCGCCCGGACCTGCCTCGACTGCGACGAACCGGCGGATGTGGCGCGGGCCCGCAGCTGGGCCGCGGTGGGCGAGCGTGGCCCGGCCCGGCACGATGGACCTATGACCTCCGCCGATGACCAGCAGCCTGATCACCAGTCGCGGTCCGATCATCGGGCTTCGGCGGATCCGCCGCCCCCGGAGGCCGGACGTCATCGCCCGCCGCCCGCCGCGGCCGTCGGCTCGGGTGCCGGCAACGTCCGGGACAAGAACGTTCGGGACAAGAACCTCCTGGAGCGGGACGTCCTGGCGCAGTGGGTGTCGGACGTCTGCGCCGAGCTCGGCCTCGACGCGGCACGGATCGACGTGGGCGCTGTTCTCGATCTCGCGCGCGACGTCGCCCACGGGGTCGCGCGTCCCGCGGCGCCACTCACCGCGTTCCTGGTTGGTCTGGCCGCCGGCCGGAACGCGGGCGGTGCCCACGGTGAGGAGGGCGGAGGCGAGGGCGGAGGCGAGGGGGGTACGGATGGTGAGCGGGAGGCCGCGGCGGCGCGCGCGGCGACGTCGGCCGTGCTTGGCCTCCTGGCGCGGGCGGGGACCGGACCCGCTCAGCCCATCCGGCCCGGACCCGCCTCGTCGAGGTAGCCGCGCATGTCGATCGCCATGGTGCGCACCGCGTCCTGGTCCGGCTCCGCGTACTCCTCGCCACGCGCCGACGCCCGCGCGTATCCGAAGGTCAGTCGCGGCAGCACCTGCGTCGGTGTGTCCATCCCGCCCTCCCAGCCGGGTTCGTCCCCGGTGAACGCGGCAGGTCCGGAGGGCAGGTCTCCGGAGGTGGGGGAGGCCGTCACGACGACCCAGTCGATCACACCGAGTATGATGATCGCGGCGAGTGCTGGCAGGGCCGCGATCGGGTTCCAGGCGGCCAGCCCCACCAGGACGAACACCGCGACCACCGTCAGTCCGCCGATGAGGTGCCGCCGCGCGGGACGAAGCGCGGGAACCTTACGACCATGCCGATAGTGGGCCATACCGACAGTGTGCCTGGGATGCCGCGTTCGGCCCGACCGTGGCCGCACCGCCCGAGTGCGGCCACGGTGCCTCACCCGGGATGGCGTTTCGCCCGGCCCGGGGCCCGATCTGGAGGAGGCGTGCGGTATGCCCGGGGACGCTGGTTCGACCACGGGGGGATCGGGGTATGCCGCACACGCCGATCCGAGGCCCGGGCAGCGGCGTCCACCTCCAGGTTGGCGTTCGTGTTGCCCCACAGGCAGATCATGACTTATTGTGATTGCCTTGACTCCCGTGGTCACCGAATCGGGGTTCGGCGTGCCGGAGTGGCGTCGGGCACCCGGAGCATCCGACAGCGGAGGGTATGTACTTCCTCTCTTTTTGGCGAAGGTTGCGTAGGTCGACCCCGTCCTGAGTCACACTTTTCGAAGGAAAGCAAAGGACCATGGCCCGGCGCCGCACCATGTGTTCAACCTCGCGAAGCTGGAGGTTCGCCGTGGAGGCTCGACGTCGGATGACACGTCCGCGCCGAAAGTCCGCCCCTGGCACCCTGCTGCTGCTCGGCGTAATCGTCTCGGTGTTCCTCGCCGCCGCTGCCTGCGGCTCACCGAGTTACGAATACGTAACCAACAAGAAGGACGGCGCGTTTGTGCGTGTCCCGACCGGGTGGAATCACCAGGAGATGCCCGGACCTGCGCTTTTCGGGATCGACGCCCGCAATGTCAGCCCCGAGATGCTGCGCGGTCTCATGTCGCGGGAATGGGTCGTCGGCATCGACGCGGCCCAGCGGTTCGACAACACCCGGCTCCTTGTGCCGGACGCAACGCAGCCGAAGGGGTTCGTCCAGGTTCGCCACCTGCTCCCGGAGGAGGCCAACGCGGTCTCCACCAACGATCTGCGCAACTTCGTCCTCTCCGTCGACGACGCGGTGGCCGCGCAGGAGCAGGCCGTGCGGCAGAACCCCTACGGTGCGCGGCTGACGCCGAACTTCCTGCTACTCGCGGACGAGGTTGTGCACAAGAAGGATGGTGTGCACGGGGTGCACCTCATTTACCAGGTGCAGACCCAGGCCGGGCTGGTCACCATTGACCAGACGAGCCTGCTCGACAACGGGCAGCGAGTGCTCTACCAGCTGATCCTCGCGTGTTCGTCGCTGTGTTACGCCACGCATGGTCAGCAGATCGGCGATGTCGCCAAGTCCTTCACGATCGAGCCGACGGACCGAGGTCAGTAGTCATGGGCGTGAGAGACCAGGCAGGTGGGACCGCCGACGGCGGGGACCCGAAGCCGAATGCCACCGGTCTGGCTGGTCCCGACCCCGGTGGCACGGATGCGAAGCCGGCGAGCGCGACCGCCGGCAAGCCACGCCGCCGTCCCCTCGCCTTCTGGGACCGGGTGAAGTTCCTGCTCCTGCTCGGGGCGGTCTTCGTCTTCGTCGTGGCGGCCGACGTGTCCGGCAACCCGTTGATGACGTGGGCTGACTCGATCCGCATCCAGGCCAGGAACAGCTGGTGGATCCTGGCCCTGCTGGGCGTGGAACTGGTGCACCAGCTCCACATGTTCCTGGGCGAACGGTGGTCGGGCTACTACGTCTTCTGGACCGATCGGGTCTTCGGGCAGGCCGAGCGTCGGTTGCTGCGGCTCAACGACTGGAACCGGTACCGGGTCAGCCGTGCGCTGAAGTGGATCGTCGGGGCCGCGCTCGCCCTGTTCGTCTACGCCCGCCTGGCCGATACCTCGGTCTTCGACGCGATGGTGAACGTCCCCGGCGCCGTCTGGAAGGCCATCCCGGCGGTCCTGCAGATCGTCCTGCTCATGACCCTCGTCGTCGGCCAGTTCGTCGTGATGTTCTGGTTCCTGTCCAAGGGCGGCGTCGACGTCTACTTCCCCGAGGACATCACTACCCGCTTCGCCGACGTGTGGGGGCAGGACCACGTTGTCAGCCGGGTGAAGGAGAACGTTTTCTACCTGGAGCGGCCGGAGGAGATCGAGAGCCGGGGTGGTCATGTTCCCGGCGGTATCCTGCTCTGGGGGCCGCCGGGCACCGGCAAGACCCTCATCGCCGAGGCGGTCGCGGGAGAGACCGGGAAGCCCTTCGTGTTCGTCGACCCGGGCGCCTTCCAAGCGATGTTCATCGGGGTCGGCATCCTCAAGGTGAAATCGCTGTTCCGCAAGCTGCGCAAGCTCTCCCTGCGTTATGGCGGGGTGATCGTCTTCTTTGACGAGGCCGACACGCTGGGGAGCCGGGGTCAGCTCGCCGGGGGATTCGGCCGCGGGGCCGGAACCGGTGCCCGGTCGTGGTTCGCCCGTTCCGGGTCGCCCGCATTCGTCCCGGTGAGCGCGGCCCCGGCAGGACGGGTCTCGGCGAGTGCGTTCCCGACCGGCGCCGGCCGCCGGTTCGCCGGCCGGCCCGGATCGGTGGGCGAGGGCGGTCCGGGGGACCTGTGCAACGGCCTGTCCTACCTGAGCGAGGCGGCCCGCGCGGAGATCACCCGTGAGCAGTTCGTGATGGGCGGGGGCGGCGGCGGTTTCGACGGCACCCTGCAGGCGCTGCTCACCGAGATGTCCGGCCTGAAGAAGCCGCGGGGCTTCCTCAACCGGGTGGTGCGCCGGACGTTGGGCATGCGGCCCAAGCCACCGCCCAAATACCGCATCCTCGTCATGATGGCGACGAACATGCCGCAGTCGCTTGACGAGGCGCTGCTGCGCCCCGGCCGCATCGACCGGCAGTACAAGGTGGGCTATCCCAGCAAGGAGGGCCGGATCCGCACCTTCGAGGGCTATCTGTCGAAGGTGCGCCACGAGCTCACGCCGGATCAGATCGACCGGCTGGCCATCATGAGCCCGGAGGCCACCGGGGCGACCATCAAGGACACCGTCAACGAGGCCCTGGTCCAGGCGGTGAAGGACGGCCGGGAGGTCATCACCTGGCAGGACATGCTCCGGGCCAGGGTGATCAAGGAATACGGCCTCGCCGACGACCACGAGCACATCGACCGGGAACGGCACAGCATCGCCCTGCACGAGGCGTGCCACGCCGTCGTCGCCTACCGGATGCAGCGTGGGCGGGTGATCGACCTCGCCACCATCGAACGCCGCGGTGGCGTCGGCGGGTTCGTGGCGCACGTCGCGGTCGAGGACCGCATGTTCATGTGGAAGTCCGAGATCGAGGTGCAGGTGATGGTCTCCCTCGCCTCGCTCGTCGGCGAACGGATGTTCTTCGAGGGGGACAACACCGTCGGTGTCGGCGGCGACCTGCGCAGCGCGACCCTGCTCGTGGCCAACTTCATCTCCTCGGCGGCGATGGGGGAGACCCTGGCCTCGCGCCTGTCCATGCTGGAACAGGAGATGGGTAACGCCTCCATCGACGCCGACCGGCCGTTCGGCGAGCAGGTCGAGGGCAAACTTCGGGAGCTCTATGCCCGTACCGAGGAGGTGCTCGCCGCGAACCGGCGGGAGATCCTGGCCCTCACCCACGCGCTGGAGACCCACAAGACGATCACAGGTGAGGATGTGGAGGCCATCATGGAGGGGTACCTGGGCCCCACCGTCGACGGCCGCCGTTACCACGAGCCCGACTTCCTTGCTGTCGCCGAGAGCTATCACTCCAACGCGGTCCAGGCTCATCGCGGGCAGACCCATGAGCTGCACACGCTCCCCGACCTCGGCCGGGCGGCCGTCAGCCCTGCCGAGGCGGCACCCGCGGCCGGATCGGACTGAGCCGACCCGGGTCCGGGCGCATGCCTTTCACGGCCATGCCTTTCACGGCCATGCCTTTCACGGCCGTGGCCCGAAGGGAGCCGAAGGCGTACAACGCCGCGCCGATGG
>NZ_CDWWXA010000031.1:20275-30014 GCF_977971845.1 Frankia sp. CeCAU1
GGCGCGCGCGCCGAAGGCCTGGGCGACCCAGCCGGCGATCGGGCCGCCGACCGGCGTTGTGCCGAGGAACGCGACCGACCACAGCGCCATCACCCGCCCACGCATCGCCGGGTCGGCCGAGAGCTGGACCGTGGCGTTCCCGGTCGAGATGAAGGCGACGCTCGTCGCGCCCAGCAGCACCATCGTCGCGATCTCGAGCGGCAGCGTCGGCGCGGCGGCGGCGAGCAGCAGGATGACACCGAAGGTCATCGCGGTCAGGCTCAGTGCCCGGGGCCCAATCCGGCGGCGGCGGGCGACCAGCAGGCCGCCGACGACCGCGCCCGCCCCCATGGCCGAGGTCATCAGGCTGTACGTGGCTGCGGTGCCCCCGAAGGTCTCCCGGGCCAGGAGCGGCAGCACGACCTGGAACTCGTAGGACAGCGTGCCGATCATCACCATCATGACCAACGGTACGCGCAGCGCCGGCGTGCGGCGCACGTAGGCGAAGCCGGCCCGCAGCTGCCCCGGCGCCCGGTGTATCGGCGGATGATCGTACAGCGCTGAGATGTCCATGCGGTGCAGGGCGAACAGGACCGCGCCGAAGGAGGCCGCGTTGATGAGGAAACAGCCGGCGGTGCCCGCGAGCACGATGACGACGCCGGCGATCGCCGGGCCGACGATGCGCGCCGCGTTTATCGCGACCGAGTTCAGGGTGACCGCGTTCGGAAGGTGCTCCGGCCCGACCATCTCCTGGACGAAGCTCTGCCGGGCCGGGTTGTCAACGGCGTTGCACAGGCCGATGAGCGCGGCGGCCACCCCGACCATCCAGAGTTGGGCCGTACCGGTGAGGTCGAGGATGCCCAGTGCCAGCGCGGCGAGTCCGGAGCCCACCTGCGTGCAGATCAGCAGGCGGCGCCGGTCCGTCCGGTCGGCGAGCAGACCGCCGTAGGGCCCGAAGAACAGCACCGGCAGGAACTGGGCGGCGGTGACCAGGCCGAGCGCCGTGCCGGAGGCGCCGAGCGAGAGGACCAGCCAGCCGAGGGCGATGGTCTGCATCCATGTCCCGCAGAGTGAAACGATCTGGCCGCCGAGGAAGAGCCGGAAGTTCGGCACCCGCAGGGCAGCGAACGTGCCACCGGGCGCCTTCGATGCCGAACCGGCTACCTTCTCCATCTGCAGGGTCATACGTGCACCTCCAGGGAGGGCAACGCCGGCCGGCAGATCGTTATTTCGCATCAGGTAAACATTTTCCTCCAGGGTGGACTCTCGTAACAGAATGGCTCTGATAACAGGGATCCGGATGTTACAGGGGGATGTTGCCGTGCACGTTCTTGTCGGTGCGGGAACGGGTCAGCGCGTCGGCGAGGGCGGAGGCAACCGCGCCCCGGGTGGCGGCGGGGGTGACGACCGCGTCGACGACGCCGAGTTCCACGGCGCGGTCGATGCCACCGACGGTGCGGATGTGCTCCTCGGTCAGCTCCGCCAGGACGCTGGGGCGGCGCTGGGCCGGAACCTCGGCGAGCTTGCGACGGTGCAGAATGCCGACGGCGGCCTCGGCGCCCATGACGGCGACCTGGGCGGTCGGCCAGGCATACACGGCGGTCGCGCCCAGGCTGCTGGCGTTCATCGCGATGTACGCTCCGCCGTACGCCTTGCGGGTCACGACGGTGACGCGCGGCACGGTGCATTCGGAGAATGCGTAGAGCAGCTTCGCTCCCCGCCGGACCACGCCTTCCCATTCCTGGCCCACACCCGGCAGGTAACCGGGCACGTCAACGAGCACGACCAACGGAACACCGAAGGAGTCGCACATCCGGACGAACCGGGAGGCCTTCTCGGCCGAGGTCGCGTCGAGGCATCCACCACGGCGCAGCGGGTTGTTCGCGACCACCCCGATGGTACGTCCGCCGAGGCGTCCCAGCACCGTCACGATGTTCGGCGCCCACCTCGGGTGGAGCTCGACGGCCTCGTCCTCGTCGTCGAGCACCGCCTTCACGAGCGGGCGCACGTCGTAGGCCCGCCGAGGATTGTCGGGCAGCAGTTCCCCGAGCTCGCGTCCGGTGACGGGGCCGATGTCGCGCTGATCGGCCAGCAGCACCGCGACCGCCCGGGTCCGCTCGACGGCCTCGTCCTCGGAGTCGCAGGTCACGTGCACGACGCCGCTGCGCCTGGAGTGCACGTCCGGCCCACCCAGGCTGTCGGCGGTGCATTCCTCACCGGTCACCGAACGCACCACGTCCGGGCCGGTGACGAACACCTTCGCCCCTGGGCCCATGATGACGATGTCGGTCAGGGCCGGCCCGTAGGCGGCTCCGCCGGCGGCGGCCCCGAGCACGAGCGAGAGCTGCGGGATCCGACCGGAGGCCCGCACCGTGGCGGCGAAGATCCGGCCGACTCCGTCAAGCGAGGCGACACCCTCCTGAAGCCGGGCGCCTCCCGAGTGCCAGATCCCGACGACCGGGCAGTTCATCCGGACGGCGGACTCGATGGCATGAACGATGCGGGCACAGCCGTCGCGCCCCATCGCGCCACCCTGTACCGTCGGATCTGTCGCGAAGGCGACAACCTCGTTCCCGCCGACAAGCCCTTGCCCGGCAACGACTCCGGACTGGTCGCCGACCGCGAACAGCGACAGGGTGTCTGGATCGAAAAACCGGGCGAGCCGAGCCTGAGGTGTGCGGGGGTCGACTCGGTCGATCGTGGACAGACTCACCGTGCGTCTCCTTGCCTGAGCGGCGTCGGACTGCTTCGCAGGAGGCCGATACGCGACCACCTGTGGTATGCGCCGGCTTCCGCTGGGCACTCGGTCCGGCGACCATGACGCTCGCCGAAACGGCGGGCGGTGCCGCGGCGGCGGTGGGGTGGCCGGCGCCGCCGCGGGTGACATCGGTTGGTGGTGGTGCGGGCGGTGGACGTCTGACCAGCCGACCGGCCGGCCGGCGGTCAGGCGGTGAAGGCCAGGCAGATGTCGTGACCGCCGAACCCGAACGAGTTCGACAGCGCGGCGCCCGGGCGGATGGTCCGGTTGTCGATCCGCACGACGTCGAGCGCGATCTCGTCGTCGAGAGCGTCGAGGTTGCGCGTCGCGGGAACCAGGTGCTCCCGCAGCGCCAGGACGCTGAACACGGCCTCTACCGCGCCGGCGGCACCGAGCAGGTGCCCGGTGGTCGACTTGGTCGACGTCACCGCGATCTCGTCGATGTGGTCGCCGAAGGCGCTGCGCAACGCCAGCGCCTCCGCCGCGTCACCGGCGGGGGTGGACGTGGCGTGGGCGTTGACGTGGACGACGTCACGGGGTTCCAACGAGCCGGACCGCAGCGCCGCCCGGATCGCCCGGGCCGCGCCGGCACCGGTCGGCTCCGGCGCGGCGATGTGGTAGGCGTCCGAGCTGATGCCGGCGCCGGCCAGGGTGCCGTGGACCCGGGCACCGCGGGCGGCCGCGTGCTCGGCCGCCTCGAGGATGAGGATTGCCGCGCCCTCGCCGAGCACGAAGCCGTCCCGTCCCTTGTCGAACGGACGGGAGGCGGCCTCGGGTGCGTCGTTGCGGCGGGACAGCGCCTGCATCTGCGCGAAGCCGGCCATGGTCAGCGCCGAGATCGCAGCCTCGGTACCGCCGGCGATCACGACGTCGGCGCGCCCGGCCCGGATGATGTCCAGCGCCAGCGCGATGGCCTCCGAGCCGGAGGCGCACGCGCTGACCGGGGCGTGCACCCCCGCCTTCGCGCCGAACGCCAGGCCCACGGTGCTGGCCGGGCCGTTCGGCATGAGCATCGGCACCAGGTGCGGGGATACCCGCCGGGGGCCCTTCTCCCGGATCACGTCATGCTGGTGGAGCAGGGTGAGCACGCCCCCGATCCCCGAGGCCACACACGCGGCGAGGCGTTCCTGGTCGACCTCGGGTGAGCCCGCGTCAGCCCACGCCTCACGCGCGGCGGTCAGAGCCATCTGCTGGCTGCGGTCGAGGGTACGAGCCTCGACCCGACCCAGCGGCGGCTCGACCGCCAGCGGCGCGGCGATATGGACCGGGAGCTGCTCGACCCAGCCCTCGGTGAGACGCCGGACGCCGGAGCGGCCCGAGAGCAGACCCTCCCACGTCGAGGCGACATCGCCACCGAGGGGAGTAGTAGCCCCGAGGCCGGTGACGACGACCTGCCTGGGGGTCGTGGTCACGCCGCGACACCCGCCCGCTGGATGTAGGAGACCGCGTCACCGACGGTCTTGAGGGTCTTCACGTCGTCGTCCGGGATCTTCACCCCGAACTTCTCCTCCGCGGCGACGACCACCTCGACCATGGACAGCGAGTCCACGTCCAAGTCGTCGATGAAGGTCTTGTCGGCCGTCACGTCGGCCGGGTCGACACCGGCGACCTCTTCGAGGATGACGGCGAGACCGGCGAGGATGTCAGCTTGGGACATGATCGTTCCTCCTGATGGGATGTTGTCGGTCGGTGGCGGGTGGTGCGCGGGGCTGCCGTGTACCAGCGCGGAAGCGCGGGCGCCTGGATCAGGGGCGTGGTCGGGCTGATGGTCATCGGACGCCTCGCCGCAGTGCGGTGCGGGACGGTCGCGGTGCGGTGTCGAGGGTTGGTCGAGGGTTGGTCGAGGTTGTCAGGGGCAGCGCACGAGCTGCCCGCAGTAGGTCAGGCCGGCACCGAAGCCGAACAGCAGCACCGGGTCTCCCCGGCGGATCTCGCCGCTCTCCAGCAACCGGCTGAGTCCCAGCGGAATGCTTGCGGCGGAGGTGTTGCCGGCGTCGACCACATCGCGGGCAACGGCGGCGTTCGTAGTGCCGATACCCGTCACCAACGCTTCGACGACCCGCAGGTTAGCCTGATGCGGAACGATACCCGCGAGGTCCTCGGGTGCCACGCCGGCCTGCTCGCAGATCTGGCGGAGAACCGGGACCAGGGAGATCGCCCAGCGGAACACCGCCTGGCCCTCCATGCGGAAGGAGTTGTCGCCGTAGCCGGGGACCTGGATCGTCTCGGGCCGGGATCCGTCGTGCCCCCAGACCGCCGGGCCGATCTCGTTGGTCTCCGCCGGGCCGATCACGACTGCTCCGGCGCCGTCGGCGAGCAGGATGCAGGTGCTGCGATCGTCCCAGTTGGTGTAGTCCGACAGCCTTTCGGTGGCCACCACGAGCACGTTGCGCAGGGTGCCAGCGCGCACCATGTCGGCGGCCGTCGACACCGCGTAGCTGAAACCGGCGCAGGCGCCGTTGATGTCGAACGCCCCGGCCCGGCCGGCCCCGATGCGATGGGCGATCTGCGGACCGGCACCCGGGATCTGGGAGGGAGAGGTACAGGTCGCCCCGATCACCAGATCGATCGAGTCGGCGGTGAGGCCGGCGGCGGCGAGCGCCTTCTCCGCGGCCGCGGCGCCCATCGCGACGATGGTTTCCTCGTCGTCGGCGATACGCCGGCTGGCGATGCCGGTACGGGCCTGGATCCAGGCGTCGGAGGTGTCGACCCGTTGGGCGATCTCGTCGTTGGTCACCACCCGGGCCGGACGGTAGACGCCGAGGCCGAGCATGCGGGCACCGGTCAGCTCGGTCATGCCAGCGCTCCCACCAGGGCGTCGTCCGTCGTCGAGCCCGGTGGAGTTCCGGGGGTTGGGTCCGCCAGGCTTGCCAGGCTCGCCGGGACCGCGCTCAGGAGTTCGGCGCCGAGGTACTCGGCGACCAGCTCGCGGGCCGCGGGCAGGTCGTCGGGGCTCTTCACCGCGTGGATCGTGGCACCGGGCAGTTCCCGGCGGGCGATCCCGGCGAGAGCGCCGGCCGGGGGGAGTTCGATGACCGCACCGACCCCGAGATCGCGCAGCGTCGCGAGGCACAGGTCCCACCGGACCGGCGCCGCGACCTGGGCCACCAGCCGGCTGATCAGCTCGGCCGGGTCGGTGACGATCGCCCCGTCGGCGTTGGACAGCGCGGCGGCCCGCGGTACCCCGGGCCGGAGGCCGCCCGCGACCGCGGCCAGCGCGTCGCGCGCGCAGGACATGTGCCGGGTGTGGAAGGCGCCGGCGACGGACAGGGGACGCAGCCGGACACCCGCGGGCGGCTCCGCGGCGAGCCGGGCGAGGTCGCGGGCGGTGCCGGCGGCGACGATCTGCCCGGCACCGTTGCGGTTGGCGGCGGTCAGGCCGAGTTCACTCAACCGGGCGGCCACCGCCTCGGGATCACCGCCGAGCAGCGCCGTCATGCCGGTCTCGACCCGGGCGGACGCCTCGGCCATCGCGCGTCCCCGCAGGGCCACCAGGACGAGGGCCTCCTCGGCAGTGAGGGTGCCGGTGAGGGCCGCGGCGGTGATCTCGCCGACGCTGTGACCGGCCAGCACCAGGGTGTCCGGTCCGACCGGGGAGGTGACCGGCAGCCCAAGCTGTTCGGCCGCGATCAGCCCGCTCGCGACGATCAACGGCTGGGCGATCGCCGTATCCCGGATCGTCTCGGCGGGCGCCTCGCACCCGGCTTCGAGCAGGTCGATCCCGACTGCGGCGGACCACCAGCGCAGCCGTTCTTCCGCCCCCTCGAGACCGCGCCAGGCGCGGAGCTGTCCGGGGGTCTGTGCACCCTGGCCGGGCGCGAGGATCGCGAGCACCTCTTCACCTAACCCCTCACGAGGACCGGTTGTCGCTGGCGGCCACTCACCGATGTGTCGACCGGCTGTTGTAGGTGTCCTACAAGCCGATCTGTTTGGATCGGACGTTGCTGCGCGACGCCGACATCGGCCTGGAATGGCATGACGGACCTGCAAAGTAGTTCGATGTGACCATTCTCGCGCGGGGGTGAGAGGGTCGTGGGACGACTTGAATGATCATGTTTTGCCTGTAGGTAACACACCGTCGAGGCGTCCCAGAACGAGCGCAATATGCAGGATGAAGCGTTCGCGGTGGTCCGCCGGATCCAGCCCGCACACCTCGGCGGCCTTACGGAGTCGGTAGCGGACCGTGTTGGTGTGGAGATACAGCGCCCGGGCCGTCGCCTCCAGCGACGAGCCGAAGTCGAGATAGGCCCCGGTGGTCTCCAGCAGCGGGGTACCGGCGTCGCGCAGCGGGGCGTACACCTCGTCGATGAGCGCCCGCCGGGCGTCGACGTTCCCCGCGAGGGCGAGTTCCGGGAGCAGAGCGCGGGCCATGACCGGCCGGGGTGCGGCCGGCCAGGCGGCGACCACGTCCGTGGCGGCGAGGGCGACCCGCGCCGCGTGCGGTGCCCCGGTCAGGTCACCGACCACCGGGCCGACCACCACCGGGCCCGGCCCGCAGGCGGGAAGCAGTGCCCGGGCCGCGTCGAGGACGGTGTTCACCGGCGCGGTGCCGCCGGCCGGGCGGGTACCCGCGGTGGCGGGAGGTTCGACGCTGTTCTCCGGCTGGAGGGTCATCTCGGGACGGCCGATGCCGTCCCTGCCGGCAGTGAAATTCCCGCCGACCACCATCACCAGGCGATCGTGGTGGACCCCGGCGAGAACCTCCAGCTGGGCCATGCGGGCGAGCCGGTGCACCTCATCGACCACCACCTCCGGCGAGTTGCTCCCGGCCGTGCCGACGATGACGGTGACGGACGGCGGGTTACGCCAGCCCACCGCGGCCGCCCGTGACGGCAGCGCCCGGTCGACCTCGCCCCGGACCACGTGGTCGACGACCAGCGCCTCCAGCCGGGCGTCCCAGGCACCGCGTTCCTCGGCGGCGCGGGCGTAGACGACCGCGCCGGCAAACGCGATGTCACGGGAGTAACGCAGGACATCGGCGAGCAGCCGTTGTTCGTGCTCCGGGCCGGCCAGGTTCGGCACCTCGGCCTCGATCGCCTCCACCGCGACCCGGACCAGATCGACGAGTCGGCGGAAGGTCACGGCGCGGACGAGTTCCCGCGGGGCGACCCGGAAGACGTCCTCGGACAGATCCCGGGCGTGTTCGGGCCGCCGGCACCACTCCACGAACGACGAGATGCCGGCCTGCACCACGAGCTGAATTCCGGCGCGGTGACTCGCCGACATGGCCGGGAACCAGGGCAGCGCCTCCGCCATCCGGGCCGCCGCCCGGGATGCGAGCATCCCGCTCGACCGTTCCACCCGGCGGATCACCTCGCTGGTGCTTTCTCCGCCGGATGTGCTCCCGGTCGATGTGGGTCGGGCCTGGTCGCCGGCGGGTCTGGGGCTGGCCCCGCCGGCCGACCACGGGTTGCCCAGATCGGGGATACGCGGCTCCGGGTAGTCGACGGATTGCTCCGGCGCCGGCTCGGTTTCGGGGCTCGGTTCGATCTCGCCTGCCGGTGTCGGGACGGGGGGCGCCACCGGTTCAAGGCGGGCTGTCCCAGTCACTGTGTCCGAGGAGGAATCCGAGGAGGAGGCTGCCACGTCCGTCAGCATGCCTCAGCCGTCCCGCACCCTGTGTATTGCCGGTCCCGTCATGTTGCCGGCCCCGTCATGTGGCTCCGACGGGTGGTGCGGATGGGGGCCCGGTCCTGATCGGTCGGGATGCCCCGGTCGGTCGGGCCTGGTCCCGGGCGTGGAATTCATCGAACGGGGGATGGCGTCGAGGCGGGGAAGGCCACAGGAGCAGGAGCTAGGCGTGGGAGTGGGGCGGGAGCGGAGGCGATGCGGGATGCTGCGGGCATGCGCGAGGTGAGCATTCGTGGAGACGGGATACGGCTGGGGCAGTTCCTCAAGCTCGCGGATGTGGTCGAGGCCGGATCCGAGGTGAAGGAGCTGCTCGCGGGCGGGATGGTGCGGGTCAACGGGGAGGTCGAGACCCGGCGGGGCCGGCAGCTCGCGCCGGGGGACGAGGTTGCCGTGGCCGGCGAGGCACTTCGGGTCCTGTGAGCCATCGCCACGACTCTGCCGGTCGCCGGGCGTCTGCCGGTCGCCGGGCGTCAGAGCCGGTCGGAGTAGGTGGCCGCCCAGTCGTGGACCTTTGCCACGTAGGCCCTGGTCTCCTGGAAGTCGGGGATGCCCCCGGCGGTTCGCACGGCGTCCGGGCCGGCGTTGTAGGCGGCGAGGATCAGCGAGACCCGGTCACCGGGTAGATACCCGACCTCCTGGGCGAGCCGGGCCTCGTAGAAGGCCGCGGACGGGATGGCGTCGAGCGGGTCGAGTGGGTCGGTGATCCCGTCGTGGTTACCGTCGATCCCGAACTCGGCCCAGGTGGTGGGGAGGAACTGCATGATGCCCCGGGCGCCGGCGCGCGAGACCGCCTGCGCGTCGAACTTGCTCTCCACCCGGGCCTGCGCCGCGAGCTGCGCGGCGGTCAGGACACCGTAGGTCGCCGCCGCGGACCGGAAGACCGGGACCAGGTCGTCGGGCACGTCGACGTGGGGGTACCGCAGCACGCCGCAGCCGCTCATCAGGGTGATGACGATGAACGCGGCCAGGGGTGAAAGCTGCTGCCTGCCGAGCGTCATCTAGCGTCCCTTGGAGGTGTATAGTGACCATGTGAACCTCAAGGAGTGGGCCGAGTCGCAGGGCGTGTCATACACATCGGCGCGCCGCTGGCACCGCGAAGGCACACTCCCCGTCCCCACCCGCCGGGTTGGCCGACTGATCCTCGTCGGTGACGTCGAGGCGCGACCGGCACCGGCCGGCGTCACAGCGGTGTACGCCGGGGTGTCGTCCGCCGACCAGAAGGCCGACCTTGACCGGCAGGTCGCACGGATCACGACCTGGGCAGCCGGGCAGGGCATGGCCGTCGGCAAGGTTGTCACCGAGGTCGGCTCGGCACTCAACGGCCACCGGCGGGAGTTCCTCGCGCTGCTGCGCGACCCGCAGGTGGCGACC
>NZ_CDWWXA010000031.1:30412-31064 GCF_977971845.1 Frankia sp. CeCAU1
TGGCCCGGGTGAGGGCGGCGCTCGCCCAGCGGGACGCCGAGAAGACGTACGGCCTGGCCGGTGATTTGCTCACCTCGGTGCCGTGGACACTCCCGGCGCTGCGGCTGGCGTGGAATGCAACCAAGGGCGACGTTGCGCCGTGGTGGGCGGAGTGCTCGAAGGAGGCGTTCTCGGCCGGGCTTGACCAGCTCGCCCGTGGGTTGAAGAACTTCACCGACTCCCGCAACGGCAGGCGCAAAGGACGGCGGGTCGGCTTCCCGAGGTTCAAGAGGCGGGGCAAGGCCCGCGACAGCTTCCGTTACACCACCGGCGCCTACGGGCCGGTCGGCGACCTGCACGTCAAGCTGCCCCGCATCGGCCGGGCCAAGGTTCACGAGCCGATGGGCGCCCTCACCGGACGCCTCGGCAACGGCCGCGCCCGGCTGTTGGGCGCGGCGGTATCCCGCACGGCAGGCCGCTGGTACGTGTCGTTCACCGTCGAGGTCGAGCGAGAGATTCCCGTCCAGCCATCCCGGCGGCAACGCGCCGCCGGCCCGGTGGGCGTCGACGTGGGCGTGAAGCACCTCGCGGTGCTGTCGACAGGTGAGACCATCGCCAGCCCGAAACGGCTCGCCGCCTCGCTGCGTCGCCTGCGCAAGACGTCGCGGGCCTA
>NZ_CDWWXA010000031.1:31458-42280 GCF_977971845.1 Frankia sp. CeCAU1
GACGGTAAACGCCCGTGGAGCCGACCGTAAGACCCGCGCGAGCGGGCAGGTGGCTGCGAAGCGGGAACCGAGCGCGGCTTCGGCCGGTCAGACTCGGGGCGCCTCGCCGAGAGGTAAGGCGGCATGAGAGCGCCATTGGACGCTCACATGCAACGGTAGAACGTGCGGGCACCCCATTGATCATCCGCACAGTCCGTCCCCGGGATCGGGGATGTCCCGTTGCCCACGTCGTCATGCCACGTCCCGGGGGTCTTCGTCCACGCGAAGCTATCCAACCAGGGCCGTGCGCAGTGACCGCAGGTCGGTCTCGGTGAGACCGGCGTGCCGAGCCCAGGCCGCGGGACCGCCCCAACCGGCGTCGACACCGGCCAGGAAGCCCCGCATGACCTCGGGCCGGCAAGCCAGGTGGCCCGAGGTGAGCAAGGTCACCGAGTGGTTATAGGACGGTCGGTCGGCCAGGCGGGCGTTGACCCGGTCGATGCGCTCGTTCGTCTGGACGTAGTCGGCGACGATCGCCTCGGGGTGCACGCCGACGAGACTGAGGAGCAGGGCCGCGAGCACGCCGGTACGGTCCTTTCCCGCCGCGCAGTGGAACAGGGCCGGGCCCGCCGTCGGCTGGGCCAGCAGGCGCAGCGCCCTAGCCACCGAGTCCCCGGCCAGGCGCAGGTAGTCCAGGTAGTGCTCGATCCGGTCGGCTGAGTCGCGGTCCTTGACGATGGCAGGGTAGCGCGGATCGTCCGGCATCACCCATTCACCGGGGAGAAAGGACAGATTGTGGTAAGTGACCGGTTCGTAGGCGAGCGGCCCGCGGCCCTCCCGCTCCGCTTCCTCCTTGGCCCGTAGGTCGATGACCATGCGTAGCCCGAATGTCTCCCGCAGCGTGAGCACGTCACCGTCCGTCAGGGCCTGGACGGAGTCGGTGCGCAGGAATACCCCCCATCGGGTGGTTGCACCGTCCAGGGTGGGCAGCCCACCCAGATCTCGCGCGTTGTCGCAACCCGACATGTTGAACCATCGCTCCACACGCTGATCGTAGAGCCCGGGACGGTGCCGCCGGGCCCGTTGGACGCAGCTGGGTCAGGGGCGCAGCCGGGTCAGGGGTGCGGATCAGCCGCACGGTGGGGCGCCCCGCTGACTGGGCGGAGGTTTGGCGAGCCTCGCCGTCGTGCGTGCCCCACCCGACTCGGGTTGCGGCTGGTCGGGTTGCGGCTGCCCGGGTGCGACGTGCCCGGGTGCGACGTGCCCGGGCGCGACGTGGACCGGCCGGGCGGGCACCCCGGCGACGACCTGCGCGGCCCGGATGTCGTCGGTGACGACGGACCCAGCTCCCACAACCGCCCCGTCGCCGATGCTGCGCAGGCCGACGATGCTCGCCTGCGCGCCGATCCACGCCCGCGCGCCGACGGCCACCGCACCGGAGAGCCGGGCCCCCGGCGCGACCGTGACGTAGTCACCCAGGCGGCAGTCGTGCGCCACGCTGGCGCCGATGTTCACCACTACGTGCCGACCGGTTTCGACGTTGGTGGTGATGCTGGCGAGAGCACAGACGACGGTACCCGGCCCGAGCTTCACGTCACCTCCGACGCTGGCCCGGGGGTGGACGAGGGTCGCCGGTCGTCGGCCGCGGGCGCTGGCGTACCGGTCGACGCGGGACCGGGTGGCCGCGTCGGCGAAGCCGATCAGGTAGTCGGCGTCAAGTCGATCGAGTAGGTCGAGCCCACCGAGGAGAACGGCTCCGCGCCGGGCGAGTGGATCCGGGTCCACACGGTCGTCATCGACGAAGCCGAGGATGTCGTAGCGGGGCCCCTCGGTGGCCGCGTTGACCGCCTCCACCAGATCGAGCAGCTCCCGGCCGTGCCCTCCCGCGCCCACGATGACCAGCGAGCGCAGGTGAGCGGGCACGCGGCGACCGTAGCCCCCGATCTAGGCGAGTTCAATCTGACACTCAGAGTAGTTGGATGGGCCGTCCTGGCTGGCGTGGTGTCGCTCTTCGTGAAGAGATGGCCGATGTAGGCGACCGATCATACTACTATCTGTATCATCATGATCTCGAAGGGTGATGAATGGTGAAGGTAGTCGTGACGGGTGGGGCCGGCTTCATCGGGGCCCACCTGACCAGAGCGCTCCTCGCGGCAGGCACGGAGGTCGTCGTGATCGACGATCTCAGTACCGGGGCGCTGTCGAATCTCGCCGGGCTGCCTGCCGAGCTCGTCGTCGGCAGCGTGACCGACCGGACGCTGGTCGAACAGGCGTGCACCGGGGCGTCGAGCATCGTGCATCTGGCTGCCCGGCCGTCGGTCGAACGGTCGTTGCTCGACCCGATGGCCACCCACGCGGTGAACGCGACCGGCACCCTGACGGTGCTCGGCGTCGCCCACCGGGCCGAGACTCACGTCGTCGTCGTGTCCTCCTCATCGGTTTATGGCGATCGGTCGGCCGCTGGCGATCGGTCGGCCGCTGGTGGCGCGGGTCCGCTGCCGCCCTCGGCGGGCACCCCGTGCCTTCCGCGCAGTCCCTTCGCGGCCTCGAAGCTCGCCGCCGAGGGATATGCGCTGTCCTACCAGGCCAGTTTCGGTCTGCCGGTGCTTACGGTCAGGCTGTTCGACGTGTTCGGCCCCTACCAGTCCGCCGGGCACGCGTACGCGGCCGTGGTGCCGACCTTCATCGAGGCCGCGTTGGCCGGCCGGCCGCTGACGG
The DNA here is from genome assembly GCF_977971845.1 of Frankia sp. CeCAU1. Classification (NCBI taxonomy): domain Bacteria; kingdom Bacillati; phylum Actinomycetota; class Actinomycetes; order Frankiales; family Frankiaceae; genus Frankia; species Frankia sp. CeCAU1. The sequence continues at coordinate 34,156 of NZ_CDWWXA010000031.1, forward strand.
TGCACGGGGACGGCCGGCAGACGCGCGATTTCATCCCTGTCGAGCTGGTCACCGGGATGCTGTGCGATGCGGTGTGCCGCCGGCTGACCCATCCACACCCGGTCGACATCGGGTCCGGGACCCGTACCGATCTGCTCACCCTGATCGCCCGGCTGGAGGGGATCCTCGGCCGGCGGCTGGTCGTCGAGCACGCCGCGCCCCGGCCCGGGGAGATCCGGGACTCCCAGGCGGACACGACGACGATGCGTTCGCTGTTCCCGGACGTGACCGGGGCGGCTCTCACCACCGCGTTGGCGGCAACCGTGACCTGGTACGCCGACCGACTGGGGGCGGACCGCGCCGGGCCGCCAGCCGCCAGCCGCCGGGCCGCCGGGCCGCCGGGCGCGACGCTGCCCGCGTCCGCCGTCCACGGTGACCGGGATTGAGCCTGGATGGCGGATCATCCGCCGGCATCCGACAAACTCTCGGCCGTCCAGGCACTCCCGCACCACCAAGCTGTCTTGGCCGTCCCTCGCGGGTGGCTGGGCCGTCGTTTGGCGTGCCCGGGGTCAGACTGGGCCCTGGCGCCGTTCTTCTGGCGTGGTCGGATCCTCCGGCGGCTCCGCACCAGGCCCGAACCCAGGCGCCCAGATTTTCCGCAGCGGCCTGCCGTGCGGGCACGTCCCCCGCTCGGGCACCCGCTCGACGCTGCCTGTGGCATGCAACTGGGCGCCACGGCGACGCCGGCACTTGTTGCAGGCCACCAGCGACAGCATCGGCACGACCGGCTCCGGCCCGGTCGGGCCGCAGTCGTCCGCCGGCCCCGGCTCAGGCGGATCGCTGGTCATTTTCTCTTGGTGATTCGGTTAGCCCCGCCGCACGTCGGGCACTTCTTCTCCTGCGTTCCCGAGTAGCCGCCGTCTTCGTCTGTCTCGACCCGTTCGGCGACCACGTTCCCGGTGCCGTTGCAGGTTGGGCAGTCCGCGGTCTCCACCGGCTCCAGGTCGGCATGCCCGGCCTTCGCGCCCCGCTTGTCGTAGTCCTTCTCGACGTCGGGGTTCCCCTTGGATCCGGCGGATCCGCCTTTGCCGCCGCGTTTGACGCTGTCACGGCCGGTGGAGGCTCCACCACTGGTCGACCCTCGCTTGTTCCACGCCATGGGTTTCTCTCCGTCTGCCGTCGACCATTCCCCGCATCAACGGTAGCGGCGGAACACTCAGCCTGGTACCAGGGCAGCCGGCTCCGTTACCGGCGGCAGAGAGGTCGGCCCTCGGCCAACGGCGTGCTCCGGGAGGCCCACTCGGCGCGGCTGATCGCGTAGACGGCGTGATCCTCTCTGTGGAGGAACTCGCTGCGGATGTACACCATCCCGAGACGTTCGGCGACTCGGACGGACGCGGTATTGGCCGGGAGGATGACGGAGACGACCTCGGCAAGGTCGGGTTGCGCGGCGAACGCCCAGGCGATCGCCGCCCGGCCGGCCTCAGCGGCGTACCCGCGGCCCCACCACGGCCGGCCGATGAACCAGACCGCTTCAACGCCTGGCCATCCCGGTTCGGCCCACAGCCCGGCGCGGCCGACAAGCTGCCCACTCGCCTTCTCTACGACTGACCAGGGGCCGACGCCGGCAAGTGCCCAGCAGCCGATGTTGCCGGCCATGGCATGCCAGATGCTGTCAGGGTCGGAACGGCCGCCGGTATGGCGGGTGAACTCGGGATCGGACCAGATCTTGGTGTAGCCGGCGACGTCGTCGTTGTGAATCGGTCGCAGGATGAGCCGGTCCGTCGTCAGCGTCGGGATGTTCACTGGACTCTCGTCCCCGCGGGCAGGGCACAGCACTCCTCGACGAACGCGGCGACCGTGGGAAGCGCCCGGTGAGCGGGCGTGAACTCGCCGACGCACTGCCGAAGTCGCGCTACGACAGTGTGGGTGGGTGCTACCGGCGAGGTCCCGAGGATGCCGAGCGCGATCCTCGCGGCCTCCTCCGGCTCGGCGCTGTGGCCAGTCAGGTGCAGGAGGGCTTCGGGCACTGCGGCGTGCTGGGACTCTTCAACGGTGTAGTCCCCGCCTCGCCGCCGATAGCCCTCCATCGCGATTGGCGCCCACTCACGAGCCATAGCGGCATCACCCATAGTGATCGCGATCCCGGAGCGGAACATGGCCACGGCGGCCGGGCCGACCGGCGTTTCCCCGGGCAGGGGCGCCATGGTGCACGCCGTGGCTTCCATGCTCAGGCGGCTTGAGAAGCCGCCGGCCTTAGCCGGCGGAGGAGTCATCCGGTCCAGCGCGTTTCGAGCGCCGTCATGGTCGCCGGTCTTCGCGAGAGTGCGCGCCTCGTAGGCAGCGATCCGTGCGTTCATGTACGGATCGGAGATGTGGGCGACAGCACGAAGGGCCTCCAAGGCTGGTCCGTACCGCTGCCGCCAGTAGGCGATGCTTGAGCGGAGCGCGGCGATGGACAGGAGTCAGTACCGGGTCGCCGACATCCTCGGCGTAGCGGGCCGCGAGTCCGGCGAACCGGCGGGCGGAGCGCCGGTCGTCGGCGTTGAACGCCAGCCGGCCGAGGAAGTAGGTGTACTGCCCGCCGAGCGTGGTGATCCGGTTTCGAGCCTCAGGGGCGACCGGCCCATCGAGGATGGTGGTGATCTGCCGCCAGCGGGCGCCGACCTCCGGCAGCAGCGAAGCGTGCGGTGCCGAGCCGTACATCCGGGCGATCTCGTCGGCGTCGGCTTCGAGTTCGTCGAGGGTCGCCGTGGTGACCGCAGCGTCCATCCGTGTCCGCGTTGATGCAGCCAGTGCTGACAGCGCGGCGAGCCAGAAGACTTGTCGTCTGTCCGTCGTGCCCTCCGTTCGGTCTCCCTCCACGGCTTCCAACCTGGCCTGCCAGGCGGCAAGCTCCCTGTCGGTCTGCCGGTGCTCATCGAGCGCCTGGCACAGGTCGGCAGACGGAAGCTCCCCGTTTTCCGCCTTGGATATTCGGGTGCGGTGGAACCCGATCTTCCGGCCGGCGGGCCGCCGAGATCCTCGACGTGATCGAGGGGTATCCCGAGTATGACCGGCTGAGGACGTCGACGCTGCGGTACCCGACGTGCTGGGCGACGTTCACCGGCTACCCGATCGTCGCCGAGTGGGACCTCGACGCCGACGGTCCCCGGCTGTTCGTCGAGGCGCTGCGGACCATGGCGCTCAAGGCTGCCGTGTACGAGCTCACCGGCAGCGAGGCCGCCGCCGAACTCGACGTGGCCGCCTCGGTCGATGAGTATGGTCCACGCGCTCACCGCTCAGTTCACGATCCTCTCGCGGGTCCAGGCCGGCACCGGGATCACCTTCGTTCACTCGACCGACAACGAGCGGTTCCGCTACGACCAGGACGGCTACACCGACCAGGCGTACCGGGCCGCGGGGTGGGGTGAGCCGCCGCGGCGGTATTGGATCGGCCAGGACGAGACCCGGCGTCGACTCGCCGTGCTGGACGGCCTGTACGAGTCGATCGGGATCTACCGCGGCGGCCGCTACCACACGATCACCTTCGGTCGTTAGCCGGCGGCGAGGGCCTGCCGTAGGGCGTCGACGACGACGTCCGGCGGGAACTTCGCGGACGCGGCGACCTCCGCCTCTCCCAGGGCGGAGGTCAGCCTGCCCGCGCCCGCGTGGCGGACCAGCGCCGTCATCCACCCGGCAAGGTCGGCCGGGTCGTCGGGGAGCTCGCCCGGATGCGGGCCCGGTTCCGGCGCGGCCGGCCACAGGTCACCCCCGCTTGCGTACCGGCCCGGGGGAATCCGATCTTCTCCGGGTGGACGCACACCGGCACCCCGGTCGCAGCGTCACGGCGGTAGCCGCTGGACGTGTCATAGGCGCTGCCCGGCCCGGGCCCGTCAGCGATATCGAACTGTCCCGGGCCGTGCACGTTCCCCGGGCACACCACGCAGATCAAGTTGTCGTCCCAGGGAGGGCCGATGTCGTCGCTGGACGTCACAGGCTCATCATCGTCAGCGGCTGATCGGGGTTCCGGTGCCAGCCCGACGCGCCGTACGGTCCTCAGCCGCCCCCGGCCGGCGGTGATCTGGCGACGGCTCAAGGCTGTGCCGGATGTGCGGTCGCCCGCCAGGACCCGACGATCCCAAACGTCACCGGGCCGGATGCGGTTGACGGTTGGACGCCGTGGGCTGGACGGGAATCCGCCCGGTCACGTCCGCGGCGGCCAGGGGTCCGCCTGCGGTCGCGCCCCCGTCCCCGGGTCGGTCCGCGCCGGCCGGGACCTCGTCCGCCGCGGCGTCCGCGCCGGCGAGGGCCGCGAGTTCGGCCAGCACCTCCTCCGGCGGGGCCCAGGGATCGAGGGCGAGGGCGTGGGTCGGGTCCAGGGCGGGCACGTCCACGTGCGAGATCAGCGGGTGGTGTGGTCGATGGTCGTCCTCGCCCGCACCGAGGAGCTCCTCATGGAGCTTCTCGCCGGGGCCGAGCCCGGTGTAGACGATCTCGATCGGCCGGTTCTCCCGAGCCACGAGCCGGGCGGCCACGTCCGCGATGCGCACCGGCTCGCCCATGTCGAGCACGAGGGCCTCGCCGGGTGATCCCAGCGCCCCGGCCTGCAGGACCAGTTGCACCGCCTCGTGGATGGTCATGAAGTACCGGGTGACCTCGGGGTGGGTGACGGTGATCGGCCCGCCGGCGGCCAGCTGGCCGGCGAAGACGGTCAGGACGGAGCCGTTGCTGCCCAGGACGTTGCCGAACCGGACGCTGACCAGCGTTCCGCGGGCCCGGCGGGCGAGGCACGCGGTGAGCCGCTCGGTGATCCGCTTCGAGTAGCCGAGGGCGCTCGTCGGGTTCGCCGCCTTGTCCGTGGAGATGTTGACCAGCCGGTCGACGCCGCAGGCCACGGCCGTCTCCAGGATCGTCAGAGTGCCCCAGACGTTGGTCTTCACCGACTCGCCGGGGAAGCGTTCGAGCAGCGGGAGGTGTTTGAGCGCGGCGGCGTGGAAGACGACCTCGGGCCTGCGCTCCGTGAACAGCGTGGTCATCAGGTCGATGTCGCGGATGTCGCCCAGCACGATGGCGTCGTCGTCGAGCATCGCCCGGCCGGAGATCGACAGCTGCACCGCGCGCAGTGCCGACTCGTCCCGGTCCAGCATGATCAGTTCGGCCGGTCCGTAGCCGGAGATCTGACGGCACAGCTCCGAACCGATCGATCCGCCCGCCCCCGTCACGAGTACCCGTCGGCCCGCGAGGTAGCTCGCGGCGGCGGACATGTCGGTGCGGATCTGCCGCCGGCCGAGGAGGTCGGCGAGGTCGAGGTCGCGGATGTCCCCGACGCCGACCCGCCCGTCGATCAGGTCCGCGACGCGGGGAAGCACCTTCACGGTCAGCCCGGCGCCCTCGGCGATTGCGCTGATCTCCCGCAGCAGTGGGCCGTCGGCGCTGGGGATCGCCACGAGCAGGGTCCTGGCCCCGGTCGACTCGGCGACGGCGCCGATCCGCTCCCGGCCACCACGTACCCGGACCCCGAGTAGCTGGAGGTTGTGCGTGCTCGGGTCGTCGTCGAGCAGCGCGACCGGGTAGTAAGGACTGTTCCGGGTGCGCAGCATGGCCGCCAGTACCCGTTCAGCCCCGTCACCGGCGCCGAACACGAGGAGCGGTTCGGCGTGCTCCCTGCTCGGCCGACGGAGGTGTTCCTCGGTCAGCCGCCAGAGGTAGCGGATGCCGAACATCACGACCAGGGCCACCGCGCCGCCCAGCGGCGGCACGCTCAGCGGGACGGGTCTCGGGGAGCCGAACGCGGCGATGACGACGACCACGCTGACGACCGTGAGCAGGACCGACACGAGCAGGCCGAGGACCTCCTCGAAGCCGCCGAAGCGGTAGCGCCCCAGGTAAAGGTGCAGGGCGGTGCCCAGGAAGTGGAGCACGCAGACGGCGAGCGTGCAGATGACCCAGAAGCCGAGATCGCTCAGCGCGCCGAGCGTGAAGTCCAGGCGGCCGATCTGGGCCGAGATGAGGCCCAGGACCAGCGCCGCACTGTCCAGAGTGATCTGCAGGCCGACCCGCTGACGGAGGTTGAGCCGGGAGACGCGCCGTGCGATGTGCGCTGTCCACCGACCATGACCCACTCCGTCTACTCTACGTCTCCACATGAGGCCATAGAGTAAGCGTGTCTAAGAGTAAAAGAATGACTACCCATCGAGTATGTTGAGTCGGTCTTCGATGACGGTGAGTGGTCGGGACCTGGGTCCCGGGAGGGTGGTCGACGGGTGGAGCTGCGCGACTACGTCCGTGTTCTGCGCCGAAGCTGGACGATCATGATCGCTGGCGTGGTCCTCGGCGGGCTGCTGGCCGCCATGGCGACCTGGCGAACGACGAAAGAGTACGCCGCCTCGGTGACGATGGTCGTCTCCTCGCCGGACAGGGGCGCCGGAGCCGCCTCGGCCTACCAGGGAGGCCTGCTCTCCCAGCAACGCGTCAAGTCCTATGCCGACCTGGTGGCCAGCGAGCGGGTGGCGACGGCCGTGATCGCACGCCTGCACCTGCACGCGACTCCGGAGGCCCTGCGGGCCCAGATCAGCGCGCACGCCGTCCCGGACACCGTGCTGCTCCAGGCCGTCGTGCGCGATTCCGACCCGAGACGAGCCATGATCATCGCAGATGCTGTCGGTGAGACGTTCTCCAGCACCATTGCGAAGATCGAGACGTCGTCGGCCGACGAACCACCCTCCGTGCGGGTGACTGTCTGGGAACACGCGAAGCTGCCCGTCTCGCCCGTCTCGCCCCAGCCGATCCGCAACCTCGCGCTCGGAGCGCTGCTCGGGCTGATCGTCGGCAGCGCCGCCGGGATCGTCCGATACCGCCTCGACACGAGCGTGTCCAGTGAGGACGACGCCCGTGAGACGACCGAGCTGCCCAACCTCGCCGTCATCGGCTACGACGGTGCCGCCGACCGGCATCCCCTCATCATCAATGCCAAGCCCCGCTCGGCCCGGGCGGAGGCGTTCCGCCAGCTGCGGACCAACCTGCAGTTCGTCGAGGTGGACACCGGACCTCGATCGATCCTGGTGAGCAGTGCGGTCTCCGGCGAGGGCAAGACCACCGTGGCCTGCAACCTCGCGATCACCCTGGCGCAGGGCGGTGCGCGGGTCTGCCTGATCGAGGGGGACCTGCGACGGCCGTCTTTCGGCGAGCACCTCGGGGTCGAGTCCGCCGCCGGGCTCACCTCGGTCCTCATCGGCGCCGCGGACCTCGACGACGTCCTGCAGCCCTGGGGGGAGGGCCGGGTCGGGGAGGGGCGCGTAGAGGTCCTCGCCAGCGGCCCCATCCCGCCGAATCCCAGCGAGCTGCTCGGCTCCAAGGGCATGGCCGGACTCATCAACCTGCTGTCCGCCCGCTTCGACATCATCCTGGTCGACGCCCCGCCCCTGCTACCGGTGACTGACGCGGCCGTGCTCGCCACCCGGGTCGAGGGGGTTCTGCTGGTGACGCGGGCCGGGCGGACCCGCCGCGAACACCTCCGGCGGGCCGTCGAGGCGCTGCGGGCGGTCGACGCCCGGATGATCGGCACCGTGCTGAACATGGTGCCGGTCAAGGGACCCGACACCTACGACTACGGCCCGCGCGACGGTTACGTGTCACGCGGCCGGCACGCCAGGACCTCCTCGCCCCGAACCCTGGAGATCCCGGCGCCCGATTCCGGGGTCCGGCCTGCCCGGCCGGTCACCTCGCCTCCGTCGCTGCCGTCACCGGCTCCTTCTTCCCCGGCTTCGGCCGTGACGCCGGTTCCCGCCGCCATGGCGCGTCTCGGGATAGCCGACGGTGGCGACGAGTCGAGCTCAGCGCGAGACCCGCTGCCCGACGGCGCCACGCCTGTCCCGAGCGCCACGCCTGTCCCGAGCGGCGGACCGTACGTCAGGGTGCCGGCGGCACGCGGATCGGCCGAGGAGATCATATCCGTCGGTGGAAGGACACCGCGCGGTACGGACCCGGCTGGCGGGACGACGCCGGATGACAACGGCGCGGCCCGGCCGCCGTCCTCCCCATGACGGATTCGCCACCGGGGGAAAGAACCGGGTCCGCTCCGGGCCTGGATCCGGTGGTCCTGGATCCGGTTCCGGACCTGGACCGGGTTCCGGACCTGCTCACGCGGGCGCCCGTGGGTGGGCGG
>NZ_CDWWXA010000032.1:0-38648 GCF_977971845.1 Frankia sp. CeCAU1
GTGTCGCCGCAGGTGGCGGCGGGATGGCCGACCCCGGGTCCTCGCCCCTGCTCCCGCTGGCCGGTGCGGCAGTGGGCGCCCTGCTGATCGGCGCCGGGGTTACCCGACGGCGCGCCCAGGGTGCGAGCTGACCCTGCTGTTCGGCGGCCCTGTGGCGTGCGGACACCCTCGTGGGTGACGGCCTCGGCCTGGTCCCACGCGGGGCCCGCGCACGAGGGTCGGGGGTCGCGTCGTCAACGACGCGACCCCCGGTCACCGTAGTGGTCGCCGGTACGGTAATGTGACTGCGTACGGGACGTGGCGCAGCTTGGTAGCGCACCAGACTGGGGGTCTGGGGGTCGCAGGTTCAAATCCTGTCGTCCCGACAGAGGTGGTAAAACCCGTTGCTCAGGCAGATGAGCCTGCTCAACGGGTTTTTTCGTCGTAAGCCGCCGTCACGCCGGTCCGGCCGGACCGGAAAGCCCACCCGGCTGACGGCCGGAACCCGGTCCAACCGTCAGCCGCCGCCCCTGCGGTCGCCGCGTTCACGCACCCGCACCGAGATCGAGATGGGCGAACCGGCGAAGCCGAAGTCCTCCCGGAGCCGGCGTTCCAGGAATCGACGGTAGGACGACTCCAGAAAACCCGTCGTGAACACCACGAACCGCGGCGGGCGCACTCCGGCCTGGGTCGCGAACAGGACCTTCGGAACCCGCCCTCCACGTGCTGGCGGCGGGGTCGCTGCGACGACCTCACCCAACCAGGTGTTCAGCCGGCCGGTCGGGATCCGGGTACCCCAGGACTCCAGCGCGGTGCGCAGCGCGGGGGCGAGCCGATCGGTCGCACGCCCGGTACGGGCCGAGACGTTCACCCGCGGCGCCCACGCGACCCGGCCGAGGTCACGGACGATCTCCCGTTCCAGGGTGAGCCGGCGGTCGGTGTCCACCAGGTCCCACTTGTTGAAGGCGAGGACGAGGGCCCGTCCCGCGTCGACGACCATCGAGATGACCCGCTGGTCCTGCTCGGTCACCGGCTCGTCCGCGGCGAGCAGGACGATGGCGACCTCGGCGGCTTCCAGGGCCGAGGCGGTGCGCAGCGACGAGTAGTACTCGGCGCCGGAGGCCTCCCGGACGCGACGGCGCAGCCCGGCGGTGTCGATGAACATCCACTCCTCGCCGCCGACCGTCACCAGCTCGTCGACCGGGTCCCGGGTGGTGCCGGCGACGTCGTGCACCAACGACCGCCGGCTGCCGGCGAGCTTGTTCAGCAGACTCGACTTGCCGACGTTGGGCCGGCCGATCAGGGCGACCCGCCGTGGGCCGTCGGACTCGGTGAGGATCTCGCGCGGCGCCTCGGGCAACGCGGCGAGCACGGCGTCGAGCAGGTCTCCGCTGCCCCGGCCGTGCAGGGCCGAGACCGGGTGCGGCTCGCCGAGCCCGAGGCTCCACAGCGCCGCCGCATCAGCCTCGAATCGTACGTCGTCGACCTTGTTCGCCACCAGGATCACCGGCAGCCCGCAGCGGTGCAGCACCCGGGCGACCGCCTCGTCGGCGTCGGTGGCACCGGTGACGACGTCCACGATGAACAGCACCGCATCGGCGGTGTCGAGCGCCGCGCGGGCCTGCTCGGAGACCTGGGCGGCCAGCCCCGTCGCGTCGGGTTCCCAGCCGCCGGTGTCGACGAGAGTGAACCGCCGCCCGCTCCAGACCGCGTCGTAGGCGACGCGGTCACGGGTCACCCCGGGGACGTCCTCGACGACCGCGGCGCGCCGGCCGAGGATGCGGTTGACCAACGTCGACTTGCCCACGTTGGGTCGCCCCACGACGGCCACCACCGGTTGACCGATCCCGGGGCCCGCGAACTCGCCGTCGAGCTCGCCCGCGAACCCATCGGGGCCGCCGACGTCATCGCCGAGGTCATCGCCGAGGCCACCGTCGGCAAACCGGTCGAACCCGGCCGCGCCGAGGTCCGTTGATAGGTCTTGTCCGCTCATCACTGTCACTGCCAACTGTCATCGTGGGACGGGATCGCCTGTGATTCCCGGGCTCGGCGCCGGACACGCGAGCGTGGTCGGATCGCCGGGGGCTCTCACCCGCCCGTCCGGAGCGAGCAGCGATCTTGCTCAGATTACCCGGCGCCGGCCCGGTCAGCCCCGCCGGTCCCGCCCGCCTCGCCGCAGGCCTTTCCGGCCCGGACGGTCGCCAGATGGTCGAGCAGGCGCACCCGGATGTCCTCCGCGACGGCGGCCAGCGCCTTGCGCGAGCGTGGGTTCGCCGGGACCTCCACCGCGAACGGCGCACCGAAGACCACCCGGATCGGCACCGACCGGCGCGGCCAGCGCGCCCCTCGGGGCAGGGCGGCACCGGTGTTGATGCAGGCCACCGGTAGGACGCGGCAGCGGCCGTGCACCGCGAGGTAGGCGATGCCGTGCTGGACCGCCGCCATCTCCCCGCTGCCCCGGGTGCCCTCGGGGAACAGCCCGATCGCCCCGCCGCGGGAGAGCTCGTCCAGCGCGGTGTGCAGGGCCTCCCGGTCGGCCCGATCACGATCGATCGGGATCTGACCGCTGAACAGCAGCGCCCGGCCGAGCACCCCCCGGTACATCTCGACCTTACTCAGGCAGCGCACGGTCCGTGGGGACTCGATCACCACCAACGGGCCATCCAGCCAACTGCTGTGGTTCCCAGCGAAGATCAACGGTTCGTCGAAGGGGACGTTCTCAAGCCCCTCCAGGCTGATCTGCATGACCACCCGGTTGAGGAACCAGCGGACCCCGGGCTTGAGGACGCGGTGCGGGAGGTCGTTGTAGATCGGTGACGCGGCACCCCGGTGGACCGGTCCACGCGCCACCCGGGCGGCCCGCCGGGCCGCCTCCGCGGCACGTTCGCCGGCGCCGTCGTCCGGCCGAGCGGCCTCAACGCGGGGCGCCTCAGCGCGGGGGTTCGACGTGGTCATCTCGTCCGGTTCGGCAGCTGCTCGCAACGCCGAAGCACCTCGTCGACGACTTCGGACACCGACAGGGCCGTCGAGTCCAGAACCACCGCGTCGGGCGGGATGGCCAGCGGGTCCGCCGCCCGGTTGCTGTCGAGCGCGTCGCGCCGGTCGAGTTCGGCGAGGGTCCGGGCGACGTCGTCGACGCCCTTCTCCCCGAGCTGGCGGGAGCGACGCAGCGCACGGACCTCGGTCGAGGCGGTGAGGAAGACTTTGATCTGGGCGCCCGGCGCCACGACCGAGCCGATGTCGCGACCCTCCACGACGATGCCGCCGGCCGGCAACGCGGCTGCGATCACCTGACGCTGTTGGGTGACGAGCAACGCCCGCACCGCCGGCACCGCCGCGATCGCACTGACCGCGTTGGTCACCGCGCGGGTGCGGATCTGGACGTCCACCCCGACACCGTCGATGGCGATCGAGGGCTCGTCCGGGTCCGTACCGACCGAGATCACCGCCCGCTCGGCCAGCTCCGCGACCGCCGCCGGGTCCTCGATGTCAATCCGCTGTTCCAGCGCGAGCTGGGTGACCGCGCGGTACATCGCCCCGGTGTCGAGGTATCGCAGGCCGAGGCGGCGGGCGATCTCGCGGGCCACGGTGCTCTTCCCCGACCCTCCGGGACCGTCGACCGCCACGATCAGACCCTCGGCCCCGCCTTCGTGGACCGCGGGACCATCTCCCTCGGACCCGAGCGGCGCAGACGTTCCCTCCCGGCTGTCGGTGACCGTGCTTCCCGCCGACAGCGCAGACCCGTGGTCGGGCTTCACCCGATTCCTCCGTCCCGGTCACATAAAGAGTCGTCGGATCGCGCCCCCGCGGATGCCGACATGTGCAACCCGGATCAGGCTACTCGGTACGGCATCAGGATCGCCGGTATGCCGTCCAGCCGTTGAGCGTCAACCGGTCGACGAGCTCGTCCGCGGCCGTCGGATCCACCGCGAGCTCGACGATGCCGGCGGGTGCGTCAAGGCTGTGCTCGAAGGGCCCGACATCCTCAATGTTGATCTGCCACTGGCTGATGAAGCCGACGAGCGCGGCGAGCTGGCCGGGTCGGTCGTCGAGCACGACCCCCACCCAGCCCCAGGACTGCGCCGGGGCGCCGGGCTTGCGCGGAAGCAGCGCACGGCCGGCCTGGCCGCCCCGCATGAGCCGGGAGACCGCGGCGGTGACCTCGTCACCGGAACCGGTGTCGAGGACGTCGGCGAGCGCGGTGAGCTGGGCGCCGAGGGAACGCACCCGCTCGGCGATCGGGCCGCGGTTACCCTCGATGATCCCCGACCACAGCTCGGCGTCGCTGTCGGCGAGCCGGGTGGTGTCGCGGAACCCCTGCCCGACGAAGGGCACGTCCCGTTCCGGCAGCCCGACGAGCGCCCCCGCGAGCGCGCTCGCGACGATCTGGGGCACGTGGGAGACCGACGCCATCGCCGCGTCGTGACGCTGCGGGGTGGTCCGCACCGGCGTGGCCCCGCAGGCGAACGCCAGCGCCACCGTGGCGTGCACCGCGGCCGACCCGGTGTGCAGGACGGGACAGACCGCCCAGACCCGCTCGGCGAACAGGTCCGCCCGGGCGGAGACGGCCCCGTGCCGTTCCCGGCCGGCGATGGGGTGGGCCGGGCACCACGTCGTGAGGTCGCAGCCGAGCTGGACTCCCTCGACCAACGGTCGGACCTTGACGCTGCCGGCGTCGCTGATCGTGTCCGCGAGGCCGGAGCGGGCCAGGGCGCGTACCTGGACCGCGACACTCGGCAGTGGGGTGGCGACGACCGCATGATCGACCCGCTCCCCCGCCCACGGCCGCCCGGCCCCCATCTTCTCGGCAAGCGCGACCTGTGCCTCGTCCACGTCGCGGAGCAGGACTTCGACGCCCCTTGCCGACAGCGCGAGACCGATGCTGGTCCCGATCAGGCCCGTGCCGACGACCCCGACCCGGCGCAGGCGCGGAAGGCGTGCGGCATCCCATTCCAACCCGACCACGGCCTAGAGCCTAGAGCCCGACGCCGTGATACAGGGCGCCGATCTCGTGACGGGTGAGGTGACGGGCCCGCCCGGCGCGCAGGGTTCCCAGCGACACCGCCCCGAACCGGGTGCGCACCAGTCGATGCACCGGGTGGCCGACGGCGTCCATCATCCGGCGGACGACGTGCTTGCGCCCTTCGTGCACGACGACCTCGACCATCACCCGTCCGTTCGCGTTGTCGACGATGCGCGCCGAGTCCGCGCGCACCGGGCCGTCGTCGAGTTCGACCTCCGCGCGCAGCTGGCGCAGGACGTCACGGCGCAGCGGGCCGGACACCTCGACGAGGTAGGTCTTGGGGACGGCGAACGAGGGATGGGTGAGCCGGTGCGCGAGCTCTCCGTCGTTGGTGACGAGCAGCAGCCCCTCGCTGTCGGCGTCGAGCCGGCCGACGTGGAACAGCCCACCGCCGAACTCCGTGAGCAGATCCGCGATCGTCGGCCGACCCCGGTCGTCCGACATCGCCGAGAGCACCCCGCGCGGCTTGTTCAACGCCAAGTGGACCAGACCCGTCCGGGTGACGATCCGCTCACCATCGACCTCGATGAGGGCGGTTTCGGGATCGACCCGGCGGCCCTGCTCGCGCACCACGGTGCCATCCACCCGGACCCGACCGGCAGCGATCAACTCCTCGCCGTGCCGGCGGGAGCCCACCCCGGCGGCGGCCAGCACCTTCTGCAGCCGGATGCCCTGGTCCTGGGGCTCGTCCGGGCGGTCACCGATACTCATGACGGGAACCTGGTACTCATGACGTAACAATGTCATCAATCTCATCGATACCGGGCAGCAGGGGGGCAATCGGCGGCAGTTCGTCGAGCCCGCGCAGCCCCATCCGTTCGAGAAAGTAGTCGGTGGTGCCGTAGAGGATCGCGCCGGTCTCCGGATCGTGCCCCACCTCCTCGACCAGGCCACGGGCGGTGAGGGTGCGGATGACGCCGTCGGCGGAGACACCCCGCACCGCCGAGATCCGCCCCCGGCTCACCGGCTGCTGGTAGGCGACGACGGCCAGGGTCTCCAGCGCAGCCTGCGACAGCCGGGCCGACTGGCCGGCGAGCACGAAGCGCTCGACCCAGGGGGCGCACTCGTCCGCGGTGTAGAAGCGCCAGCCGCCACCGGTGTGCCGCAGCCGGAAGCCACGGCCGTCGCGGACATACTGCTCGGCGAGCTGCGCGAGCAGCCGCTCGACCTCCAGCGCCGGGGCGCCGAGGCCGGTCGCAAGCTCCGCGACGCCGACCGGCTTCTCCGCGACCATGAGGACCGCCTCGAGCAACGCGCCCAGCGGCGGCCGGGCCTCCCCGGCAGCCCCGGCAACCCCGGCAACCCCGGTCACGACGCCACCTCCCGCGACTCCTCCTGCGCGTCCCCACCGTACCGATCAGATCCGAACAGCCCGTGGCCGATCGGCGGGGCGTCCGCCTCGACCGCCGGATCCAGGGCGATCCAGCGCACCGTCAGCTCGCCGAGCGGGACCTGCTGGTCGAAGGAGATCCGGCCCTCGCGGAAGAGCTCCAGCAGCGCCAGGAACCGGGCCACCACCTCGATGGTCTGCCGACAGCCGACGCACAGCATCCCGAAGGTCGCGGTGCCCACCTCGCGCAGCATCGCGATGACGGCGAGCATGTGCTCCCGCACGCTGATCCGGGGCAGGTGCACGTGATCGGTCGCAACCAGCGGCGGCAGCGGCGGCTCACGCAGCCGGGCCGCGAGCGCCGCGAGCTCCGTCGGGCCGATGCCGATCTGGACCTCCGGCAGCGCGGCGGCGTAACGGGGCTCCAGGGGTACCGCCCGGGGGGTGTGGCGCGCCTCCAGGGCCATGAGGCCGGCGAAGAGCGCCGCAGCCTCCTTGTACGCCTTGTACTGCAGCAGCCGGGCGAAAAGCAGGTCGCGGGCCTCCAGCAGGGCCAGGTCCGCCGACTCGTCCTCGGACAGGGCGCCCGGCAGCAGCCGGGCCGCCTTCAGGTCGAGCAGAGTCGCCGCGATCACCAGGAACTCGGTGGCCTGGCCGAGGTCGAACCGGTCCCCCAGCCGCCGGATGTGCGCGACGAACTCGTCGGTGACTTGGGAGAGCGCGACCTCGGTCACGTCGAGGCGATGCTTGGCGATGAGCGAGAGCAGCAGGTCGAAGGGGCCGGTGAAGTTGTCGAGTTCGACGACGAAGGTCTCCGTGCGCCCACCACGACCCGTCGGCACGCCGGTGCGCGGGGCGGCCTTCCCGTCGGCCTGGTCAGCCGGAGCGGCCTGGTCAGCCGGAGCGGCCTGGTCAGCCGGAGCGGCCTGGTCAGCCGGAGCGGCCTGGTCAGCCGGAGCGGCGCGAGACCGGGTCATGGTGCCACGCTACGCCCCGGCGGCGTCGACGTGATCATCATCACCCCAGGTTGAGGCCTATCAGCGAGGCGAGTCCCCGCAGCAACGGGCCGATGAGCTGGCCGACGACCGAGGGGAATCCGGCGAACAGCACCGGCAGCAGCAACAACGCCAGCAGGATGCCCAACCCGATGTTGCGCTCGGCCAACTGGTACCGGGCGTTGCGCCAGCCAGCCGTGGTCGGAGCGAACAGGAACAGCAACCGCCCGGCGTCTGTCGGGGGGACCGGGACAAGGCTGATGATGAACATCGACCCGAACGTGACGGCCATCCACAACGCGAGCTCGGCACCGAAGCTGTTCGGCACCGTCACCTCGGTGACGCGGTCACCGAGTCGCACCAGCCCCGGCTCGCCGAGCGGCTGGAACACCGCCAGGGCGGCCAGGGCGAGCAGGAGATACGTCAGCGGCCCGGCCAGGACGGCAGCGGCCACGTGGAACCGGCGGCGGCGCCACACGTCGTTCATGGGCACCGACTCGGCCCAGCCGTAGCCGACGACGAAGACGGCGACTGCGCTGAACGGGCTGAGCCGGTCCTTGAGGCCCGTCATCATCCGCCCCGAGCGCATCGGGGTCGGGTCACGGACCAGCCGGGCCACGAGCACCTGGGCGGCGTCGTGAGCGAAGATCCCGATGAGGAAGGCGAGGAGGATCCCGAGAAGCGCCGCGGGTTCGGCAAGGTGGAACAGCACGTCGCTACCTTTTCGCCCCGATCGCCTCGTTGTCCCGGTTCAGCCGACGGCTGGCGGCGTGTCGTGCCGGACCATCAGTTCCCGGGCGAGTCGCCGGTAGCCGGCAGCCCCCACCGACGTCGGGGCGTAGGTGGTGATCGGCTCGCCGGCCACCGTGGTCTCCGGGAACCGAACCGTCCTGTTGATCACAGTGTGGAACACCTCGTCCGGGAACCGTTCGACGACCCGGGCCAGCACCTCCCGGGCGTGCAGGGTGCGGGCGTCGTACATGGTGGCCAGAATGCCGGCGAGCTCCAGGCGCGAGTTGAGCCGCTCGCGCACCTTGTCAATGGTCTGCAACAGCAGCGCCACTCCCCGCAGCGCGAAGTACTCGCATTCCAGCGGGACGATGACGGCGTCCGCCGCCGTCAGCGCGTTCACGGTCAGTAGGCCGAGCGAGGGCTGGCAGTCGACGAGGATGACGTCGTACTCGTCGAGGATCGGCGCCAGCGCGCGGGCGAGGCTGTGCTCGCGGCCGACCTCGGTGACCAGCAGCACCTCCGCGGCGGACAGGTCGATGTTGCTCGGCAGCAGGTCGAGCCCGTCGACCTGGGTCTCGACGATCACCTCGCGGACGTCGGCGTCCCCGCCCAGCAGGAGGTCATGCACCGTCAGGTCGAACTGCATCGGGTTGACGCCGAGCCCGACCGACAGCGCACCCTGAGGATCGAAGTCGACGAGGAGTACCCGCCGGCCGTACTCCGCGAGAGCGGCACCCAGATTGATCGTACTGGTGGTCTTGCCAACCCCGCCCTTCTGGTTGCACATCGCGACGATCCAGGCGGGACCGTGCGACGTCAGCGGGGGCGGGACGGGAAACGACGGCAGCGGCCGTCCGGTGGGTCCGGGCTCGCCCACCCCCGCATCGACACTCTCACCGCCGGCCTCGAGCCGCCCGTCCTCGGACAGGCGGGGATCACCGACCGTCACCTCCCCGTAGAAGCGGCGGGTCGGTGAGGCGACGGACGACGTGTCGGTGAAACGGACCACTGAGGGATTGCTCCTTCTACAAAGAGCAGAAACGGACCGGTAGGAGCGTACCGACACCGACCCGTTCTCGGTGGCGCCGGGTGGCCGTAAAGCGGCGTGTCGCGCCATGAGCGGCGTGACCACGTTGGACGGACCCCACCTGTGTTGGACGGACCCCACCAACGGAGGTAGGAAATCAGACACCGGGGGGTGACCGCTCCGGTTCGACGAGGGATTCATCTCTCCGATCAGTGCTCGAGGAGACTCGAGGAGAAGGGATCCGGGATGGGCGCGCAGACGGTGGAAGCGGTGGTGGCCCGGGAGAAGGGCGCCGCGGTCTCGCTGGAGCAGATCGTTGTTCCGGATCCGGGTCCAGGCGAGGCACGGGTACGGGTGCGCGCCTGCGGCGTATGCCATACCGACCTGCACTACCGCGAGGGCGCGATCAACGACGACTATCCGTTCCTGTTGGGGCACGAGGCGGCCGGCACCGTCGAATCGGTGGGCGAGGGCGTGGTGGGTCTGGCCCCGGGTGACTACGTGGTGCTGGCCTGGCGGGCCCCCTGCGGAACCTGCCGGGCCTGTCGGCGCGGCATGGCCTGGTACTGCTTCGACTCCCGCAACGCGCGAAATCCGATGACCCTGGCGGACGGGACGCCGCTGGCGCCGGCGCTGGGCATCGGCGCGTTCACGCCGCTGACCCTGGTCGCCGCGGGCCAGTGCGTGCCGGTGGACCCCGCGGCCCGGCCAGAGGCGGCCGGGCTGATCGGCTGCGGGGTGATGGCCGGTTTCGGTGCCGCCGTGAACACCGGCAGGGTCACCCGGGGTGAGACGGTGGCGGTGATCGGCTGCGGCGGGGTCGGCAGCGCGGCGATCGCCGGCGCCTCGATCGCGGGAGCGCGGAAGATCATCGCGGTCGATGTCGACGACCGGAAGCTCACCTGGGCCCGACGCTTCGGTGCCACCGATGTCGTGAATGCCACGGCAGACGATCCGGTGGTGGCCATCCGGGCGCTCACCGACGGCTTCGGCGCCGATGTGGTCATCGATGCGGTGGGCCGCCCGGAGACCTACCGCCAGGCCTTCGACGCCCGCGACCTGGCGGGGCGGCTGGTCCTGGTGGGTGTACCCGACCCGACGATGACCGTGGAGCTGCCGCTCGCCGAGGTCTTCGGCCGCGGCGGTCACCTGTCGTCGTCCTGGTACGGCGACAGCCTGCCGAGCCGCGACTTCCCGATCCTCATCGACCTCTATCGCCGGGGCCGGCTCGACCTCGACGCCTTCGTCACCGAGACCATCGGGATCGGCGACGTCGAGGAGGCGTTCACCCGGATGCAGCGCGGCGGCGTGTTGCGCAGCGTCGTCATCCTCTGAGTCGTCGTTTGAGTCGTCGTTCACCGGGCCGCCATCTACTGAACCATCGTTCACCGAACCATCGTTCACCGAGCCTTTGCTCACTGGTGAGCTTCGTCGGCGGCGGGTCCACCCGGAGCCGGGAACCGCCGGATACGGTCGACCCCACCGGGTGCACCGCCGTCCGACGGCACCCGCGACACGGGCAGCGGGCAGCGGGCAGCGGGCAGACCGATCGGGTCGAGGAGGGGACGCAATGATCGTCAATGCCGGGCTTCGGGTGGATCGGGTGATCACACGCGGCGACTTCACGCTCGACGGTCAGTCGTTCACGGTCGACAACAACGTCTGGCTCGTGGGAAACGACGACGAGGTACTGGTCATCGACGCCGCGCACGACCCGTCGGTGATCGCGGCGGCCATCGGCACCCGCGTGGCCACATCGATCATCGCTACACACGGTCACAACGACCACATCAATGCGGCGGCGGAGCTCGCGGACCTGGTCCGGGCGCCCATCGCGCTGCACCCCGCCGACGTGGTGCTGTGGAAGGCGATCTATCCGCACCGGGCGCCCGACCACGCGCTCGCGGACGGACAGCTCATCAGCCTGCCCGAAGGTGGAACGCTGCGCGTCCTGCACACCCCGGGCCACTCTCCCGGCGGGATCTGCCTGTTCGGGGAGATCAACGGCGACCCGGTCCTGTTCAGCGGCGACACGCTCTTCCGCGGGGGTCCCGGGGCGACCGGGCGATCCCACTCCGACTTCCCGACCATCCTGGCCTCGATCCGCACCAGACTGCTCACCCTGCCCGCGCACACCGTCGTGCACACCGGTCACGGCGACGACACGACCATCGGCGAGGAGGGTGTCGACTACGACGACTGGGTGAACCGCGGCCGCTGAGCGGCCACCGAGCGGGCGCTTCCCCGCATCACCGCCGGGTGTACGCACCGGACCCCCGGGTGTACGCACCAGGCTAGAGTCGGCCCGCGGTGCGCCGGGTGCCGCTGCTCTGCCCGCGACGCGCCGCCCACATCGGGGAGACGATCGCGACCAGCGCGACCGCGACACCAACCTGCAGGATGTGCCGGATCCAGTCGAAGCCGCCGGTGTGGCGCACGCCGAGCGCGCTCGCGATCACGTTACCCACCAGCGCGCCGATGATGCCGAACCCGACCGTCAGCCAGAGTGGGATGTTCTGCCGACCCCGGACGATCAGACGGGCCAGAAGACCGATCACCAGACCGGCCAGAACGATCCAGATAATTTGGAACACCGAACACCCTCCAGAGCCTGAGTCTGCCTCCTCTTCGTCTCCATGAACCCGGCTGCACAAACACCGCGGGCACTCGACCTGCACCGGATGCACAAACCTTCCTTATTTGGTTTTTTCCTGGAAAATAGGCACAACCCGGCGGAACGCCGACCGTCCGTCAACGCGGAAGATCCCGGACGTCGACGGCCCGCAGATTGATGTTCGCGAATCCCTGGTGCATTCCGGGTACCAGGTCGACCCAGAAATAACCACGCAGCCGGTAGGAACCCTGCACGTAGCCGAAGGAAGCACCGCTGTGCGCCATCTCGGCAAGGCGGTACGTGCTCCCGAAGCACTCCTTCCCCGGCTCGAAGCCGGGCGGCTCCCCCGGCCCGAGCGCCCCGCACGCGTCGAAGAGGGTGAAGTTGGGCCGGTTGTCCCCCCCAAAGTCCGGTCCGGGGTAGAAGGCCCCTTCGTTACCCTCGGCGAGGGTGGAGATGTCGAGGAAGATGATCTGGGTGTCGTGGGCTGCGACGAAGTCGGTGAACGCCTTGGCCTGTGTGAGCTGGCCGACCGTGCCCCGGAACCCGGGGATCGGCCGCCCCGACGACAAACCGGCGGGAGGAACGATGACAGAGGGTGAGGGGAGCCCCAGTGGCCCAGGAGTACGTCCCGATCGGGCCGGGACGTCGTCACGCGACGACGGGGTGGGTGGCACGTCGTGCGGGCCGGGCCCCGGTTCCCCGCCCGTCGCCCGGGAGCTGGCTGCCGTCCCGGGGGCCCGCGGACCGAGGTCGCCGGCGGCCTCGGATGCGCTCAGGGCGGCCAGGCCCGCGAGTGTCGCGGCCAGGGCGGCCAGACCCGCGGTCCGGCGCGGGTGGCGTCGGGCGCGGGCCCGCCGGCCGGACAGGGGCCGCTTCGCCCCGGCGGAAGCTACCTCGGCGGAAGCGGCCACATCATGATCATCTCCAGTCGGCCGGCCACCGGCCGGACCGTCGTCCTCGCCGGGCCCGGACTCGCCAACCCGCCCGGACTCGCCCGCCGGACCACCGGTCCCGAGTGGCGCCCGGTCCGCTGTCCCCGCGCCATTTGTCCCCGCGCCGTCGCCCACTCGCACCCATGCGCCGGCGCTCTCCGGCGCATCGAGGCGGATCTGCGTCTTGGCGTCGTGGGTATCCTCCTCCGCGGCCGGCAGAAGGCTCCTCACACGGGTCGCCACCGGTGGAGCGAGCCAGGCGTCCCGCAGTATCCGGCGTGTCTCGCGTCCCGGGTCGCCAGTAGACCCGATCAGCACGCGCAGCAACGCGTGGGCGCTCGGCCGGGCCATGGGCTCCTTGAGCAGCGCCGCGCGGACCGCTGGGCGCAGGGCCGGCGGAACATCCCCGGTGTCGGCCTCGTCGTGGACCACCCGGTACAGCAGTGCGTCGGGCCGGCCGGTGCCGAAGGGGGGTCGCCCCGACGCGGCGAACAGTACCGTCAGGCCCCAGGCGAAGACGTCCGCCGGTGGGCCGATCTCGCCGCGTCCAGTGACCTGCTCCGGGGCCATGTAACCCGGGCTGCCCAGCAACACCCCCGTCCTGGTAGCGGCCGTCGCGTCGACCGCCGCCGCGATGCCGAAGTCGATCACTTTCGGGCCGTCCTCGCTGAGGATCACGTTGCCCGGTTTCAGGTCCCGATGGACGATGCCGGCGTCGTGGATGGACTTCAGGGCCTCGGCGAGCCCGGTCGCCAGCGCCATGACGACCGGCATGGCCAGCGCGCCCCGGTCGGCGATCGCCTCGGCGAGGCTCTGGCCGTGGATGTGCTCGGTTGCCATCCACGGATCCTCGGCGTCGGGATCGGCATCGACCAGCCTCGCGGTGCAGGCACCGTCGACCGCCCGGGCGGCCGCGACCTCGCGACGGAACCGGCTGCGGAACTCGGGATCGGCCGTGAAGTCCGACCGGATCACCTTGAGGGCGACCGGCTCTCCGGTCTCGTCGTCGATGCCGAGGTAGACGACTCCCATACCGCCGGAGCCAAGCCGCGCGGTGAGCGTGAACCGGGCGATCCGCTCCGGATCGCCAGAGCGCAGCGACATCGCCGGCACCGCGCCCTCCCTTCCGTCGAGCTTTCCGCCGCGAGCCGACCGACAGCCGGCGAGGATTGGCCGCCGGGGCCGACCGCAGCTCCGAACGTTCCGACGCAGGGGCCGAGGCAACGGTCGATGGAGCATCCCGACAGGCCCGGAGCTCCCGGCCGAGGCACAAGCGGTCGATCCCGACCGATCGGCCTGGCCAGCCGGTTCCAATCAGTTCCGGGGAGCCGACCCAACGGCTCGATCCCGGATGCCACGTCCACCGTGCCAGCTAAATCTGTGACGGAGATGTGACGGAGATGTGACGGTCCGTGCGGTCGAATCACAGCGAGCAAACGAGTCCTGCCCGTGAGCGGATTCCGAGATTCGGAGATCAGAAGATTCGAAGATCAGAAAATAGTTTGATGTTCGCGTAGCCGGATCAGGTCCGGATCCTGCTCGATCGCCTGGATGTCCTCGGCCCGGGCATGGGTGACGAAGTGCTCCATGGGTACTTCGACGAACAGCCCTCGGGCCCGGACCGCGACCCGTCCGGTAGGGCTGTTCAACCGTCCCTCGCCACTGGCGTAGACCCGCCGGCCGAGCACGCCCTCGACCCGCGCGCTCAGGTGCAGGACAGTGCCCACGGGTACCGGCCGCAGGAAGTCCGTCTCCAGCCGGCCGGTCACCAGGCTGGTCCGGGTCAGATGCCCGAGCGCACCCAACGCCTCGTCAAGGGCGCAGCTGAGCAGGCCCCCGTGGGCGAGGCCCGGCGCTCCCTGATGATGCTCGGTCACCTCGAACGTCGCGCACAGCGCGAGCCCGGCATCGGCGTCGACCCGTAGGTGCAGTCCGTGGGCGGACTGGTCACCGCAGGCGAAGCACCGCACGTAGTGGGACGGCAGCACGGTGCCAGGCGCCGGTGCGTTCGCTGGACGTGGCGGGAGTTGTGCTCCCGGTGGCAGATCTGTTCGCAACGGCGTCACGACCCGGACTGTACCGACGCGGTGGGATCCGCCTGGCATCTTGCCGACGTCCCTTCCACCAACCGGCTACACCAACCGGCTACCGGCCAACCCGCGGCCAAGGACTCCGCTCAGCTACCGGCGGCTGGCCGCGCGACGCAGGTGGCGCAACTCGCGGCGCAGCCTGATCTGAGGAATGACACCGATGAGTAGGCCAACGACGAGACCGGCGGCGGCCGAGGCGGCCAGTGCACCCGCGACCGACATCTGCTTGGTCGAACCGAACAGCCAGATGCTCACGCGCGCGTCGTTCTGCACGACGAAGACCACGACAGCGATCGCGATGAGCAGCACCAGCACGGTGATCGCATAGGTGGTGTAGGCAACCCCGCGACGCGGCGGCCGGGCGCCGCCAGTGGGCGCACCCGGGACGCCGGGAGAATCCGGTGCGCCCGGGTGGACCGGCTGGTGCGGCGCGGGCGCCACCTCGCCTGAACCACCCAGAGCGCCCGGACCGGCTCGACCAACCGAACCAACCGAACCAACCGGAACCTGGCCGGCGGGCGTTCCAGGAGGCGAGGCCGCGGGGGTCTGCCCGGCCGGCGCAGGCGCCGCAGGCGCGGACGGAGAGGCCATACGCCCCGCGTCGCCGAACCCTTGGCCCGGCTGCTTCGGTCCCGTCATGATCGTCCTGTTCCTCGACTCGCCGCCATCCCGCCCGATCGGCCGGCTCCGCGCACCGACAGCCCGATCAGCCCTACGCCCAGGAAGCGTGGACCGGGAAGCACTCTATACTGAAGGAAGCGGACGAGTTGGCCGGGCGGCCGCGTCGGCGCCGGCCGGTCCGGCGCCGCCGAGGAAAGTCCGGGCTCCACAGGGCAGGGCGGTGGGTAACACCCACCCGGGGTGACCCGCGGGACAGTGCCACAGAAAACAGACCGCCGGTGCCGGTCCCGGCGCCGGTAAGGGTGAAACGGTGCGGTAAGAGCGCACCAGCGCCCAGGGTGACCTGGGCGGCTCGGTAAACCCCGCCCGGAGCAAGGTCAGAAGGCCCGTGGCCGTCACAGGTCGCGGACCGCGCAGGCGTTCGAGGGCTGCCCGCCCGAGCCTGCGGGTGGACCGCTGGAGGCTGCCGGCAACGGCAGCCCGAGAGAGATGGTCGCCGCCGGCGAGCCGTGAGGCGAGCCGGTACAGGACCCGGCTTACAGGCCACCTCGTCCGCCTCAGCGGCCCGACCGCTCCCCGGTTTGTACAATCTGGGGATGAGTGAGATGCCGATCAGCGAGGCACGCGACCACCTCGGCGAGATCGTCTCCAAGGCGGAGCACGCCCGGGAGCGGATCGTCCTGACCCGTCACGGTCGCGCGGTTGCGGCAGTAATCTCCATAGAAGATCTCCGTGAACTGGAAGCGGCAGAGGACGAAGCGGATCTCGCCGTCGCCCGAGAGGCGCTGGCCGCCGAGGAGCCTCGCGTACCCCATGCCGACGTCCTCGCCGAGTTCGGCCTGAACTGACGTGGCGCACACCGTCGAGTGGGCGACTGCGGCGCTGCGAGAGCTGCGCAAGCTCGACGCCTCCGCCGCTCGACGGATCCTGATCGCGGTGACACGACTCGCGGCGGAACCCCGCCCCTCCGGGGCCCGGGCCCTCACCGGCCAACCCACCGGGATGCTGCGGATCAGAGTTGGTGAATATCGGGTGATCTACCAAGTCGACCACAGCCGCGTTCTCGTCACGATCGTCCACGTCGCCCATCGACGTGAGGTGTACCGGCACCTCTGACCCGAGCGGCTCGACACAGTGATATCAAGATTGCCCATCACCTGCCTACGTCCACGACAGGGCCGCTGTCCATGGCGCGCGTTCTATAGACGGATCGGGCCGAACCTGGTCATCGGTGTCATGGGACCCGGGGCCGACACCGATCCGAAAAGCCGTCAGGTCGGCCGAAGAACGTCTCGACGACGTGGAGGGTGACGCATGAAGCTCTCGGCTCTCAAGCCTCTCGACCAGGTCATCGAGGACAACCGCGCGGATGCCGAGTTCCGTGACGCACCGGACCGCAGGGTTTTCGCCCGCGACGTTGCGAACAAGGTGGTGCGATACCGCACCGAGCACGGTCTAAGTCAGCGTGAGCTGGCGGCTGTCGTCGGCCTGGTGCAGCCCCAGATCGCCGGGCTGGAGAGAGCCGACCACCAACCTTCCTCCGACACTCGGCGCTGATCATCTCTGGAGGGATCGAAACGCTGGGTCGCCGTCCTCACCTGACTGGTCGTTTCTAGCCATGATGTGGTGACACTGCTACGGTAGGTGGCAATGTCGATCGAACGGCCGGATGCGAGCGTCGATGTGCCGGCCGCTCCCGGGAGACCGGGGGCTGGGCCGAGCCAGGCCGAGGTGAAGGCGCGGCTGCTCGACCGGCTCACATCACCGGAGGCAGGCTCCCCCGTTTCCGCCGACGACACCGAATCCGATGGCTTGGCATCCGCAGGCTCGGCCCCTGAAGGCTCGGCGCGGCCGGAGACGGAACGTTCCAGGATCGACGCCAAGCTGGACGCGCTCGACCGCCGGAACACCTCGGATGATCGTGCTCCGTGGCCGGCCGACCGTCGGTCGGTAGAGGACACGCGGTCCGCCGATCCTTCGCCAGTGGAACGCAAGCTCGCGCTGCTCGACCGCGGGCCCGGCGGTGAGATGGACGCGGCCAGGAAGCAGGATCGGCCGGCCGGACCGGAGAAGCTGGGGTGGCGGCTCACGAGGATCTGGCGGGAAAGCCTCCCGACTCGAGATGGACGCGCCTTCTTCGAGAAGTCCGACACGGACATGCGGAGGACCGCGATGGCCGCCGAGCCGGTCCCGGGCACCTACACAGCCGACCTGCATGGCGACCCGTCGGGATTCCGGGTCGGCAAGGTCGCGCTCGACGCCCGGCAGCTCGGCGCGCTCATCCGCGCGGACGAGAACTGGCGCGGCCGACCGGTGCGGCTGCTGTCCTGCGAGACCGGGCAGGGCGACAACCCCGTGGCCCAGAAGGTCGCGGACGAACTCGGGGTCGCGGTAACGGCACCGACCGAGCTGGCCTGGGCCGACGACCGCGGTAACGTGTGGACGACATCAAGACGCCGTAACGAGTTCGGTGTCCTGGAAGAGACCATTCCATACGATGGCGCCTGGATCGACTTCCATCCGAAGACCAAGGGTGATGACAATGCCTCTGATTCGCGGTGACCTCAAGGTAGCGAAGGTCTTCGACGGCACAGCGGACGGAGTTCCCTTCATCGTCGACCGCCTAGACCTGCCGGCTGGTCGTGAGCGTTCCGATTTCCTCGCCTACCTGCGGCAGGGTGCGGTCATCATGCGCGCCGCCGGTCTCGATGTCGACCAGTTGGACGAGTCACGCGAAAAAAGAGTGCCGATTGCTCTCCTGACAGACGGGGAATGGGTCTGGGACGCATCGATCGCCTATTATCTGGAGGAGCACGATCTTCCGCCGGAGCCGGCGTTTCTCGACTATCTCCGCGGCCGGGACTTCACGTA
This sequence comes from Frankia sp. CeCAU1, assembly GCF_977971845.1. Taxonomy (NCBI): domain Bacteria; kingdom Bacillati; phylum Actinomycetota; class Actinomycetes; order Frankiales; family Frankiaceae; genus Frankia; species Frankia sp. CeCAU1. The sequence continues at coordinate 18,218 of NZ_CDWWXA010000032.1, forward strand.
TGTGGCGCCGACGGAGGAACAGGTCAGCGCCGCGGCGGTGGCCCTGCGGGCGCGGTAGCGCCGCGGGGCCGGCAGCCTCGGCCCTGACCCCGCATCAACCCGCCTGAGCTGCCCCCTATTCGCCGTAGATCGTCTGGCCCGCCAGGTGATGGGTGTCGTTGAACCCGCGTAGCACCGCCGGGCCGTCGGAGTACCAGTCGATGGTCGTCATCGACACCAGATCCAGGTGGAGGCGGTAGAGCACGGCCGGTTCCGCCGCCAGCGCCAGCTGGGCCAACCCCTTGATCGGCGTGACGTGTGAGACGATGAGGACCCGCCCGCCTGGCTGCTCGGCGAGCAGCCGGTCACGCACCCGCGCTACCCGGGCCACGGTGGCGATCAGGCTCTCCCCGCCGGGCGGCGGGACGTGCGGGTCGGCGAGCCAGGCATTGAGCTCATCGGGGAACTTCTCACGCACCTCGGCGAAGGTCAGCCCCTCCCAGGCGCCGAAGTCGGTCTCCCGCAAATCGTCGACGACGACGTAGTCGCGGCCGAGGGCCTCGGCGGTCTGCCGGGCCCGCTTCAGCGGCGAACTGACGACGAGATCGAACGGCTCGTCGCGCAGCCGGTTCGCTACGGCCGCGGCCTGGCCGAGCCCGACGTCGGTCAGGGCCGCCTCGACCGTCCCGCTGAAGCGCTTCTCCACCGAGAGCGGGGTCTGCCCGTGGCGCAGCAGCACGGTCGTCGTCGGCGGTGCGGGCGGCGCCATCCAGCCGGAGAGCCGGTTCGTCGTCGGCGCGTGGTGCGGAACCGGGTCCGGGGACTGCGGGACCGCGGGTTCCCAGGCCCGCCCGGCGGCGGCGGCGTCCATCGCCTCGTTCGCGAGCCGATCGGCGTCGGCGTTGCGCGCGCGGGGCACCCACTGGAAACGGACCGCGGGGAACCGGGCGGCGAGTTCCGTCGCCTCGGCCACCAGCGGCCGCATCGCCGGATGCTTGACCTTCCACCGGCCGCTCATCTGCTCGACGACGAGCTTGGAGTCCATCCGGACCTCCAGCTCGGCGTCCGGGGCGATCTCAGCGGCGGCCCGCAGCCCGGCGATCAGCCCGGAGTACTCGGCGACGTTGTTCGTGGCGCGCCCGATCGAGTCCGCGCGCTCGGCCAGCAGCTTCCCCGAGCCGGCGTCGCGGACCACGGCCCCGTAGCCCGCCGGGCCCGGGTTACCCCGCGACCCGCCGTCGGCCTCGATGACCAGCCTGCGCACGGTGCCCATCTACATGCTCCCCTCGTCTACCCCCGAGGCGGGGGTCCCGCCGACCGTGCTACAGCCCCGATTCGGGGGTACGGACCAGGATGCGCCGGCACTCCTCACAGCGCACCACCTCATCCGCCGGCGCCGCCGCCACGGCGCGCAGGTCGCCGCCCGACAGCTCAAGATGGCAGCCCTGGCAGCGGCGGCGCAGCAGGGCCGCGGCGCCCACTCCGCTGGAGGACGCCCGGATCCGCTCGTACAGCGCGACCAGCGCCTCGGGCAGCTCCGGGACGAGAGCGTCGCGGTCGTGGCGCAGCCGCGCCACCTCGGCATCGAGCTCGGCGTAGGCTTTGTCCCGCGCGGCCACCGCCGCGTCGAGCTCGGCCTGCAGGGCCGATCGCTGCTGGGACAACGCGGAGAGCCGGCTCTCCAGGCCCTCGACGGTCTCCATCTTCTCGAGCGCGTCGTCCTCGAGCACGCCCTGACGGCGGGTCAGCGAGGCGAGCTCCGCCTGCAGGTTCTCCAGCTCACGCGGCGTCGAGACGGCGCCGGAATCAAGCCGCTGGGAGTCACGGGCCGAACGGGTCCGCACGAGGTCGATCTCGTTCTCCAGCTTGCGCTGGGCACGCGCGACGTCGCTCAGCTCGGTCTGCACCCCGACGACCTCACCGTCCAACGAGGTCAGCGCGGCGGTGCGCTCGGTGATGACGGCGTGCTCCGGCAGACCGCGTCGGCGGGCCACCAACCGGTCGATACCGGTGTCGAGCGCCTGCAGATCGAGCAGGCGGAGCTGAACTGCTGGATCGGCCTTCATCGATTCCTCACTGGTACACCTGAACGACTACACTTGGCCGACCTGGTCGGGGCGACCAGGCCCGACCTGACCAGGCCCGACCTGACCAGGCCCGACGCGGCGCCCTCCGGTGACCCGGGCCTCCGCGTGACCCGGGCCTCCGCGCCGCCGGCACCGCCTACCGGGACGGAACGTGCACCCGCCAGGGATCGGTCACGATAGCGGATACCGACGTGCTCACCGTACGTCCCCCCGCACGCAGACCGGCGCGCAGGCGGGTGGCGGCCTGGCTCAGCCAGGGCCATTCACTCGCCCAGTGGGCGACATCGACCACCACGACCCCATGCGCACCGACGGCGTCGAGGACGTGGTGATGCCGGCCGTCCGCGGTGACGAGGACGTCCGCTCCCGCGGCCTCGGCGGCGGCGACCAGTTCTCCCCCCGAGCCGCCGCACACCGCGATCCGCCGGACGAGCCGGTTCGCGGTACCCGTCGCCCGGACCCCGCCCGCCGTCGCCGGCAGCGCTCGGACGACCCGGGCGCAGAACCGTTCCAGGGACTCGGCCGTGGGCAGGTCACCGATCCGGCCGAGGCCCCAGCACACGCTCGCCCCGCCGGCACCGCCCTCACCACCGGCACCACCCTCACCACCGGCGCTGCTCCCGGCACCGCCCTCGTCCGCCCCGACGTTCGCCGGGGCGGACAGCGGGGCCAGGGCGGACAGCGGGGCCAGGGCGGACAGCGGGGCGACGTCACGCAACCCCAGCGCGTCGGCAAGCGCGTCACTCACGCCCGGCGCGGCGACATCGGCGTTCGTGTGCACGGTGTACAGGGCGACGCCGGCCCGGATCAGGGTGGCAGCGACCCGCCCGCCCGGACCGGTCTCGGCGACGCCGTGCACTCCCCGCAGGAACAGCGGGTGGTGGGTGACGAGCAGCTGAGCTCCCGCCGCGCCGGCCTCGGCCGCCACCTCGGGGGTCGGATCCACCGCGAACAGGACGGCCGAGGCCGGCGCCTCCAGATCACCCACCGCCAGTCCCACCGCGTCCCAGGACTCGGCCCAGGACGGAGGGAAGAAACGCTCAAGCACGGCCACACAGTCACGCACTGTCGCTGACGGAAAGGTCACCACCGTGACCCTACCCGCTTCGTCGCAGCGACCTGCCAGCCGGTCACGCTGTCCGGTGCCACACCCGGGCGCCGTGGGGGCGGTCGTCCCGGCCCCGTAACGTCACCGGTGGCAACACGCCTGCGATGTGCTGGCGAGCCGCGAGGAAAGGGCAGTCGTCATGGCGGACGTTTCGGTGCGATTCCAGGTGGCGGGGGATGCCGAGATCGTGCTGAACCTCGCGACCCCGCAGGCTGTCCGGCTGGTGGAAGCCATCATGCGCAAGGTGGCCGAGGCCATGGGTGCGCCGGAACGGCCCGCCGTCGGGGCCATGTGGCCCGACGTGCCATCGGCGCAGGCACCGTTCGCTCCGGACCGACGCTGAGGCACTGGGACGCCGAGGCACTGGGACGCCGAGGCACTGGGACGCCGAGGCAGGCGGGCGGCGGCCCGGCTCCGGCCGATGGACGCCCGCCGCCGGCTGTGTTGGCGCAATCCCTCTGAACAAAGCAGGCGAAGGTACCAGATCGGCACTCTGCGTACTTGTTTTCACAAAAGCCGGCACAGCAAAGCCACAACACGATACAACTCCGCACAGCCATCCCCACCGAAAGGAAAACGATCAAGTATGGCGGGGGACGTACCGGCCGACGAACACGCGCTCATCATCTCGGCCGGAGGGGAGACGGGCCGAGCACTCCGTGCGGCGTTCGCGGCGATCGCACCCACCGACGCGTCCTTGGATGACGGGGTAGACCAGACCGCCGAGGGCGACGGCTCGCCAGCCGATCCCACCCTGGCCAACGAACGACGGCCGCTGCACCGCTACGGCAGGGTCCACGTGTTGGGCCAGCCTCGGGGCACCTCCACGGCGACGGCGGAGCGCACCGCCGCCCGGCTGGCGGCGGCGGTACTCCCCCCCGCGGACGGCAGCGTCGTGTCGACCACCGGGGTGTCGCCCGGGCTGAACCGCGCCGAGACGCTCGGGCTGGACGCCTTCCGCCTGCGGGCCAGCGCCGCCTACCGGCAGCTCAAGCAGGAACGTCCCCGCGACGGCCGGCCATGGGACATGGACCGGCCCTGCACCGACATCCCGCCGCCCCGGGGCAGCTCGCCTGATCCGGACCGGCCGACACCGCATGCCCAGGCGAACGGGCGGGCCGAGGCCCAGAGCCCGACCGCCGCGCCCACGGACACCCGGGCCACGGACACCCGGGCCACCGCGCAGATCGCCCAGGCGTCCTCCCCCACCAGCGCGGCGCTGGAGGGATCGGTGGCCGTCGGGCTGATCATCGTGGAAGGGCCGACCACCGCGCTGCAACTGACCGCCGCGGAACGCACCAAGATCGTAGCTGAGGTGCAGAACGGGTTGTCCTGGTATGCAACCACGAACCCGGCTGCCGACCTGACCTTCCACTACGACATCCAGATCGTGCGGCTGTCCGTCCCACCGGACCCGAACGCGCCCGACCTCGAGGCGCTGTGGCGTGACCCCACCATGAGCCGGCTCGGCTACGCGGCCAGCTTCGACGGCGTCTACGACCACGTCGACGCGCTCCGGTCCCGGCTCGGCACCCGGTCCGCCTACTGCGCGTTCTTCACCAAGTATCCGCTGGGATACTTCGCGTACTCCTCGGTGGGTGGCCCCCGGCTCGTGATGTCCGTCGACAACGACGGCTGGGGACCGGACAATATCGACCGGGTCTTCACCCACGAGACCGGTCACATCTTCGGCGCTCCGGACGAGTACGCGGGCGCCCAGTGCGACTGCGGCGGTCGGTGGGGGGCGTTCCACGCCCCGAACGGCAACTGCGACGCCTGCGCGCCCGCGCCCGTCGACTGCCTGATGCGCTCGAACAGTTTCGCGCTGTGCCACTACACCCCCAGCCACATCGGCTGGGGCCACGGAGTGAGCGGCAACCCGGCGCTTGTCCAGGCCAGGGGGCTCGGCCAGATCGGCAACTTCGACGCCGTCGTCCCCTCGGCCTTCGCCGGGCTGACCCACGTCTGGCGGGACAACGACGCGGCAGGCTTCCCCTGGATGGCCCCGTGGCAGACGGCTCAGGAGCTCGGCCGGATCGATGCCGCCACCATGATCCAGAGCACCCTGGCCAGGCCGGGACCCCTCGAGGTCGCCGTCCGGGTCGGCTCGACGCTGTACTTCCTGTGGCGGGACTCCACCGGCGCCTTCGCCTGGCACCCGCCGACCCGCCTCGTCCAGGGGGTGGGGGGCGTTCCGTCGCTGGTGCAGAGCCGGCTGGGCACCAAGGGCAACTTCGAACTGCTCGTGCCCGCCGCGGACGTCGGCATCCTGCACCTGTGGCGCAACCATGACATCCACGGATTTCCGTGGAGCACTCCGAAGCTGTTCGGCGCGAACCTCGGGCGCGTCGACGCCGTCAGCCTCATCCACGGCACGCTGGGCGGCGGCAACGGGATGCTGGAAGCGGTCGCCCGGGTCGGCAACCGGCTCGTGCACCTCACCCGCGACAACGGGGCGGTCTGGCGCACCGGCCCCGTCTTCGCCGAGGGCGTGACGGGCAATCCGGTGCTCATCCAGAGCGCCTTCCCCGACGGCTCCCGCAACTTCGAGGTGGTCGTCCCCGCCGCGGACCGCGGGCTCATCCACTTCTATCGGAACAACGGCGCGCCCTCCCCGGTCTGGAGCGGACCGCGGCCGTTCGCACCGGAGCTGGGCCGGGTGGACGCCGTCTCGATGATCCAGAGCAACTTCGACGGGCATCTGGAGGTGCTCGCCCGCGTCGGCGACCGGCTCCACATGGTCTGGCGTTCGTCGGGCCCCGGTGCAAGCTGGTCGGTCCCCCGGCGCGTGTTCTGAGCCGCCGCGCGTGTTCTGAGCCGCCGCGCGGGGTCATCCGGCCGGCGCCGCCCCGGGTGGCCGGTCGGGCGGGAGGTACCCTGGCGTGTCCCAGGGCTCACCACCTGCGGGATCGCGGTGCTTGGCGCCCCTCCGCGCCAGCCAGCCGTCGACGAACAGGCTCTCGGCTGCGGTAAGGGTCTCCCGCAGCACCGGGGGAACCTGATCGATGAAGACCCCGCACACCCCGGGCAGGGCAGCCACCTCCGGCGCCCGGGAGGGGGGCAGCGCCACGAGAGCCAGCCGGGGGCGCAAGGCCGAGGTCACGGTGCCGAGGACAGCCAGTTCGGCCAGTGGGTCGACATCCGTGCCGGTCGAGAAGCCCCGGTCCGGCCGATGGAAGACGACCAGTAGCTCCGGCTCGGTTTCCCACACCGGGCCATTCTCCCGCGAACGGACCCGGATGGAAGGTCCCCAGGCACCGACGGTCCACCGCCCGGGCTCCCGGTCCACCGCCCGAACCCGCGCCCGGTGAGAATCACAGCCCTTCGTGGATGGACACCATGGCTACCGGGGGACAGGGTTGGGACAAACGTCCGACTCCTGGTCGTGGACCCGCCCCAGGCGGTCCTCGCCCGACCGCCGCCGGCCGCTTCCGGTCCCGTCCGGGGCCGGAGAGGGCAGGGCAGGAAGAAGGCACCGCAGTTGAGCGAGCGGCTTCCTCTGTTCCCACTCGGGACGGTCCTGCTCCCCGGGCTGGTCCTACCCCTGGAGATCTTCGAGGAACGGTACCGGATCTTGGTGCGGAAACTGCTCGAGCAGCCCGCCGACCAGGTCCGACGGTTCGGAGTGATCGCCATCCGGCGAGGCCGGGAGGTGGGTCCGGCCCTGCCGGCGATCCACGACGTGGGCTGCACCGCCGTGCTGCGGCGCGTCCAGGAGCACTCCGACGGGCGGTTCTCGCTCATCACGGTGGGCGGTGACCGGTTCCGGATCCGCACGGTGGACCGGCACAGCGAGCCCTACCTCGTCGGGGATGTCGACTACCTGCCGGACGACGTCGGCGACACCGACGACACCGACGACACCGTTCCGGCGGTCCAGCGTCTGCTCCGAACCTACGCCGACCGGCTCGCCGCCACCGGCACCGTGCAGATCTCGCTGCCGGACCTCCCCGACGACCCGATCGCCCTTTCGTACGTGATCGCCGCCGCCGCCGTCACCGACGTCACCGAACGTCAGGGGCTGCTCGCCGCGCCGGACGCGGCCAACCGACTGCGGGCCGAACGGGCGCTGCTCCGCCGGGAGATCGGCCTCCTGGAAAAGATCACCACCATCGGATCGAGCGAGTTGCGCCGAGTCGATCCCAGCCCGAACTGACCCCGGGCCAAACCGTGGGACGTTCGCCACCCGGGGGATCGACGCTCAGTCCCCAGCCCCGTGGCCGGGCGCGTCGCCGGGCGCGGTCGGACCCCGCCTGTCCTCGGCGGCGTCCGACTGGGCCCGTGAGGTCACCCACAGCCCGACGAGGAGCACGAGCAGGGCGGCCACCGGCATGACAAAGTAGAGCCCGCCCGCGCGGACCTTCATGTCCACCAGGCCGGTGATCAGCGGAGAGGCGTCCTTCGGCAGCGCGTGCAGCAGCTGGGGCGAGCGTCGCTGGTGGCCGATCCAGCCGGCGATCAGCGAGCCGCCGATGCCGCCGGCGGCGAGCCCGACCGGGACCGGCCATCCCGCGTCCCGGACCCGCCAGCACGCCACGGCACCGCCGATCACGCCGGCGACCGCGCAGATCAGAGCGAACCGGACGTCGATGTCACTCTGGACCGTAAACGCCGATTCATGCCCGTCCAACGCCACGGCAAGATCCAGATGGGGCGCGGTCGCGGCCCAGAGCAGGCCGAGCGGGAAGCCGGCGAGCGCCATCGCCGCCGCGCAGATCAGGCCGGCGACGGCCGCCGAACGAGCACCGAACGCCCGGCCCGGGTTCCGCCCGGGCGGCGCCGGCTCACCGGCTGCGGGGACGGCGATCGCCGGATCGAGGGTCGGCTGACCAGGGTGGTGCGGCCCGTCCCCGGGTGGGACGTCCCCGGGTGGGACGGACAGCGCGGCCGGCTCGACTCCGCGGATGCCCGACGACCGCTCCATCATGACGCGCTTTCTGCCACTGGCTGTCTGTCCCCTCGTCCCCGGCCTACCAGCATCCCCGGCCTACCAGCGCATTGTCGCCGACCGGCCGCAGGCCGTTGACCCTACCGCGCCGGTCGGTCCCGCAGCGGTCCTGCTACTACGCTGGCCCCGCTAACTATGACGCCCTCAGGACGTGCCGACACGGCGCAGTGCCATCGCCGCGACAGACAGCGCCGCCATCCCGACGGCGGCGCAGATCCCGAGGTCGAGGACCACCTTCGCCCAGTCGACACCGGGTTGGAAGGCTGCCGCGAGGGCGTCCACCGCGTAGCTGCTGGGCAACGCGTCCCGCGCCCAGCGGCCGACCTCGGGCAGCCGGCCGGAGGGGATCACACCGAAGAACAGCACGATGCTCATTCCGAGCTGGCCGGCGACGGTCGCGAGCTCCGGCCGAGGGGCGAGCAGGCCAATCGCCGCCCCGAGCCCGGACAGGCAGATCCCGGCGAGCGCCACGACGGGCAGCAGCAGCCACAGGCCGGACAGCGGCAGCCCGTAGAGCAGCGCCCCCAGCACCGCGGTGACGACAGTGCCGGGCGCCGCGAAGGTCGCGTACGAGGCCGCCGTGCCCAGCACCACCGCGACGCCGGACACCGGCAACGTGAGGTAGTAGTCCAGGGCACCGGCCGCCCGCAGCGCCCCGAACCGCTGGGCCAGCAGGTTCAACGCGACGAAGGCGACCACGAGCACCGTGGAACCCGCCACGACCTGCCCGGCGGCCGTGGTGTCGCCGACGTCGAGGATCCCGCGCAGCAGCACGAGGATCCCGACCGACTGGAACGACGCGACGAACAACAGCGGGATCCGTCCCACCTTGGAGCGGGCGAGCTGCCCGCGGTAGACCGCACCGAACGCGGTGCGGAACGACGTCGGCGGCGGCAGCTGCGGCGGGGCACTGCTCGGCGGGGCGGAGGCCGACGCCGGCCGCGTGGCGGGAGCCGGGCGGCCATCCGCGACCGATGGCGCCGGCACCCCGGGTGCCCCGCCACCGGGTGCCCCGCGCGCGTCCGGAACGACGGTCACCGGAAAATCACGATCATGCGCGCTCCAGGTCCCGCGACCTGCCGCCGAGGGTGAGGTACACGTCCTCCAGCGAGGGGGTGGCGAGACTGAAATCGTCCAGCGCGGCGAACGCCGGGCCGGCGGTCAACCGGCCGAGGGCGTCACGGGCCGCGGCCGGAGCCAACCGGATGGTCCACCGCCGTCCGTTGACCACGGCGAGCGCGGCCAACGTCGCGACGGTGGGGTCGTCCGCGGGCGGGTCGTGGCGCCACGCGAGGTCGAGCCGGACGTCACCGGACAACGATGCCTTGAGCTGGCCCGGAGTGTCGCAGGCGATCACCCGCCCGGCATCCAGGACGGCGACCCGGTCAAGCACCGACTCTGCCTCGAGGACGTTGTGCGTGATCAGCAGGACGGTGACACCGACGGTGTCCCGGCGACGTTGCAGCGCCGACCACACGGCCCGCCGGGCGACGGGGTCGAGGCCGGTGGTCGGCTCGTCGAGGACGAGCATCGGCCGGTCCCCCACCAGGGTGGTAGCGACACACGCCAGCCGGCGTTGCCCACCGGACAGCTTCGACAGCGGGCGATGCGCCACCGCCTCCAGACCGAGCTCGCCGAGCACGGCGTCACGGACCGCCCGCACGGCGGGGCGGGGGACGCCGCGCATGCGGGCGGTGGTCGCCACGGCGGTGGCGACCGGCAGCTCGGCCAGCGCGAGATCGTCCTGGCCCAGATAGGCGGCGAGCCGGGCCGGCAGACCGCGGGCGGCCAGCACGTCGCGGCCAAAAAGGGTGATCGTGCCCGCGTCCGGCCGCAGCAGACCCATCAACTGGCGGACCAGCGTGGTCTTCCCGGCGCCGTTCGGCCCGAGCACCCCGAACACCTCGCCCTGCCGGACGTCGAGATCGATTCGATCATTGGCGAGAACGGCATGCTCACCCGTCCCGTGCCGCCGGGTGAGCCCGCGGACCGCGTAGCTCAACACATCGACCATTGTCGCAGTCGGAGCCGGTCGATGGTCCCGGGCCGACAACGGGCGCTGATCACACCGCGCTGCTCATCCACACCACGACGTCGAGCATCCGCAGCGGGGTGATCGGGGGACCCGCGACGGGCACCAGCGCCCCGAGCCGGCGGAACTCCTCGGCGTTCTCCCGCAGGTCGTACTGCATCGCGCGGATGAGCAGGCCCATGTACTGCCGCCAGGACCGCCCGTCCCGCGGCGACGGCGGGACGCAGTCCTCGTGCTGGTAGAAGATCCTCACCTTGGAGTCGAACAACGGGACCAGGGCGGGCCGCTTGCGGTGCAGCACCTTGGCGATGAGGGAGCCCTTGACGTCCCGGTCGGAGACGTCCGGGTCGTCGAGGGGGTCGTAGAGCGCGGCGACCAGATCGAGGGTGACCTCGTCGGCCTCGATGAGCTCGATGCCGGGAGGAAGGCTGTCCAACGCCCGCTGCAGCAACGGCATCAGCGCGGTGAGCGTGTGCATCCGATCCAGGTCCACGTGCACGCCGAGCAGGCACGGGGCCAGGAGATCCCCGGTGCACAGCAGATCCGGATCACTATTGGTGACCAGGCCGTCGTAGTACGGGTAGGCGTAGCGCAGACCTCGCTTGCGCGGCCCCAGGTACTCCTCGAGCAGGCTCTCCGCGTCGAAGACCTCCCGGGTGCCCTTCGCCAGCTTCAACCTGGGTCTCCTCATCATGATCCGTGAACTCCCCGGCCGGTCGCAACCCCAGGTGACGAAGCCGGTCTCGCCCCTCATCCTCTCCTGTCCCGGTCGACGATGGCGCAGGGGTCGGATGCCACGCCAGAACGGTCACCGTCCGCCACCCGTGCCCGGCACGCCGTCCGATCATGCGGACGGCTCGACCGGATCAGCGACGACCCGGGGACAGTGGGATGAATCTCACACCCGGCGGCCCGCTTCCCGGTGGGGCCGGGTCCACCACCCGCACCCGGGGATCGGTCGCGAGCTGCGAGAGCCGGCCGGCCGGGGCGCGGACCACCGCGGCGAACAGACACCCGCACCCGGCCCGCAGGTCGTTCGCCGCCCGCCGCTCGCGGTCGGCGGCGGCGGTGTCGCCGACCTGTGTGTCGGCGGCGGCTCGGGCATCCGCCTGGGCCGCCGCCGACCCGAAGGCCGCCCGGACGTCGGCCACCGGATCGCGCACGACGGCCTGCTCCTGTTCACCCCCGATACCGGCGGTGAAGAACACCTGGACGGTCCGGAAGTCGCCGAACACCGCGAGCAGGTCGGCGGGGGTGCGGGGCGCGGTGAGACTGGCCACGGCGTAGAGATCGGCGCCGGGGGCGGCCGAGGTCAGCAACGCGAGGTTCTGCCGGCTGGCGCCGAGGTAGTCGGCGACCGGGTCGTTCGGCCCGGGGCCGATCGTCACCGCGGGCAGCGCGGGCGCCACCGGCTGGTCGGACGTCGGCCACCGGATCGCGGACGTCGGCTGGTTCGCGGACGTCGCTGCCTGCCCGGTCGCCGAGGAGGACGGTCCGGACGACGGAGCATGATCGACGCCCTGCAGGATCGCGGCCGTCGCGCTCACCACGATCAACGCGACGAGTCCGAGGACGAGCATCCGGACGCCCCAGTCCACCACCCCGCCGGGCGTGACTCCGGCCACGTCGAGCAGGGCCGGCGGACCGTCATCGTCGTCGGAGCCGGCAGGCGAGGGCCGGACCCGGTCCCGGGTCCGGCGGACCCGACCGATCTCCCGCTCCGCCAGGCCCACCATCCACGCCCGGACGATCGCGATCGCGCGAGAGGTCGCCGGCAGCGTGCGGGCGTCGACCCGATCGAGCAGCGCCCCCAACCCGTGGACCGGTGGGCGCACGGTGGACCACCCCCGGCCGGCGGGGGCCGGGGCCGGCACCGCTCCCCCGGGTGCCGCGGGAGCGGGCACCGGCGCCGAGGTCGCCTCCCCGAGCGTCGCCGGCTCCGTCATGGCTGGTCCCGCAGCCGTTCCACCGCCTCGGCCAGGTCAGCCGGGTCCGGACTGGTGAACTCGACCCGTCCGCCGTGACCTGGATGATCGAAGGACAGCCGCGCCGCGTGCAGCCACTGGCGGGCCAGGCCGAGCCGCTCGGCGAGCGTGGGATCGGCCCCGTAGGCGAGATCCCCGACACACGGGTGCCGCAGGGCGGACATGTGCACCCGGATCTGGTGGGTGCGCCCGGTTTCCAACCGCACGGACAGCAGGGAGGCGGCCCGGAAGGCCTCCTGGAGGTCGTAGTGGGTGATACTCGGCTTGCCGTCCGCGACGACGGCGAACAGCCCCGGCCGGCGCGGATGCCGGTCGATCGGGGCGTCCACGGTGCCCCGCAGCGGATCGGGATGGCCCTGCACCACGGCCCGGTAGTGCTTGTCCACCGTACGGTCACGAAACGCCCGTTTCAGCAGGGTATACGCGCGCTCGCTCTTGGCGACCACCATCACCCCGGTGGTACCGACGTCGAGACGGTGCACCACCCCCTGACGCTCGGCCGCGCCCGAGGTGGAAATGCGGTATCCCGCGGCGGCCAACGCCCCGATCACAGTCGGTCCGGTGAAGCCGGGCGCCGGATGGACGGCGACCCCGACCGGCTTGTCCACCACGATGATGTCGTCGTCGTCGTAGAGAATGCCGAGAGCCTCGACCGGCGTGGGTTCCACCGCCACCGCCACCGGACGCGGCGGAGCGGGCAGCCGGACCTCCAGCCAGGCACCGCCGCTGACCCGGTCGGACCGGCCCCGGACCTTCCCGTCGAGGCTCGCCTGGCCGTCGTCGACGAGCGCGGCGGCCACGGTCCGCGACAGCCCGAACATCCTCGCGATCGCCGCGTCGAGACGGACGCCGTCGAGCCCGTCCGGGACCGGCAGGGAGCGCAGGTCACCGCCCGTGATGGTCACTGCCCCCGCCGGGGGGATGATGCTCGGCGTAGCGCGTGCCGTCCAGACCCACGCCGCGCAGGGACAGGATGACCGCGAGCACGCCGCCGCAGACGATCGCGGAGTCGGCCACGTTGAAGATGGGCCAGTAGTGGAGGTGGACGAAGTCCACGACGTGACCGCGCAGGGGACCGGGCGAGCGGAAGAGGCGGTCGGCGAGGTTGCCCACCGCCCCGCCGAGCAGGGCGCCGAGCACGAGAGCCCACCCCACCGACCGCAGCCGGCGGGCGGTGAACACCACCACCGCGACCACGGCCAGGGCGACCAGGCTGAGTAGCACCGTCGCGCCGCCCGCGAGGCTGAAGGCCGCTCCGGAGTTGCGGGTGAGCTCCAGGTCGAGCAGGCCGGGGATGACCTCGACAGGCCCCCGGTCGGACAGGGTGGCCACCGCGACATGCTTGGTGAGGATGTCCGACAGCAGGACGATCGCCGCCGCGACCGTCAGCGTGGCCACCGCCCGGCGGGAACCGGCGGTAGGGCGAGCCTCGTCCCGCCCGCGCGGCACCGGCGTCGACCCCCCGGGCGGGGCCGAGGGCTTCGTGGACATCGCCGGCGCGACGGACCCCGCGCCCGGGGTGACGCCCCCCGGCGCGGTCACCGCGTGATCGACGGGATCTTCGGACACACCGCTCCCGATGGTCGGCACCTCTCCTACCGGACCACTCTACGGCCCCGAGTCCCGACGATGAACCGGCCGCGCGGCGAAGGGCCGAGCCGGGGACGGGACCACTCGTCCCGCTGAGCTACGCTGATGGACAGCGGTACGGCGTGGACGGGGACGAGTAGCGGCGGGCGCAGCCCGAGCGAGCCGGGGTCGGTGGAAGCCCGGTGGCCAGCGCGTCGCGAAGATCACCCCCGAGCCGCCGGAAGAACGGAATCCGGTCGACCATCGGGTCCCCAGTAGATCCGGCCGCCGCGAGGACAACGAGGGGCCATCCCTCGGCCCGATCCGGCCGAGCGGGTGCGCAAGGAGGGTGGTACCGCGGTACCCCCGGTCCGGGCAGGACAGGCGGCCGGCGCATCGGCCGGATGGTCACGCCCGGGGCCGGTGAGGCGTCGTCCCTCCGTTGGAGAACCAGCCCGACGGAGATTACGACTATGGAGACCGGGTCCCCACGATGAGCACCCCTCTGCGGCATCCTACCTTCGCTGCGCTGCCCGCCCAGGTGGACCTGCCCGCCCTGGAGCGGGAGACGTTGGCCCGCTGGCGCGACACCAAGGTGTTCCACCGTTCGCTGGAGGCCACCGCGGACCGCCCGCTGTGGGTTTTCTACGAGGGCCCGCCCACCGCCAACGGCAGGCCGGGGGCGCATCACGTGGAGGCCAGGGTCTTCAAGGACCTGTTCCCCCGCTACCGGACGATGAAGGGCTACCACGTTCCCCGGCGGGCTGGCTGGGACTGCCACGGGCTGCCCGTCGAGCTCGCGGTCGAGAAGGAGCTCGGCTTCACCAGCAAAAACGACATCGAGGCGTTCGGCATCGCCGAGTTCAACGCCCGGTGCCGCGAGTCGGTGCTGCGCCATGTCGCGGACTTCTCCGCGATGACCGAGCGGATGGGCTATTGGGTCGACCTCGATGGCGCCTACCGCACCATGGACACCAGCTACGTCGAGAGCGTCTGGTGGTCGCTCAAGCAGATCTTCGACCAGGGCCTGCTGGTCGAGGACTTCCGGGTCACCCCGTACTGCCCGCGCGACGAAACGCCGCTTAGTGACCACGAGGTGTCCCAGGGCTACTCGGACGTCGACGACCCCTCGGTCCACGTCCGTTTCCCGCTCGTCGCCGACGCCCTGGGCCTCGCCGGGCAGGGTGCGCAGCTGCTGGTCTGGACGACGACCCCGTGGACGCTGGTGTCGAACACGGCGGTGGCCGTTCACCCGGAGGTGGAGTACGTCCTGGCCCGCGCGGGGGACGGGGAGTTGTTCGTCGTCGCCGAACCACTGGTCACCGCGGCCCTCGGCGAGGACGCCGAGATCGTCGAGCGGTTCCGCGGGGCGGAGCTGGCCGGTGCCCGCTACACCCGCCCGTTCGAGCTGCTGGCGGCCGAGCGGTTCGCGGCCGGCGCCGGCGTCCCACACTCGGTCGTGCTCGCCGACTACGTGACGACCACGGATGGCACGGGCCTGGTCCACCAGGCGCCGGCGTTCGGCGCGGAGGACCTCGCGGTCTGCCGGGCGAGCGGGCTGCCGGTGGTGAACCCGATCGGGACGGACGGTCGCTTCCTTGCCGACGTCCCCTTGGTCGGCGGGATGTTCTTCAAGGATGCCGACGCGCCGCTGACCGCCGACCTGCGCGAGCGGGGCCGGCTGTGGCGGGCATCGACGTATACGCACAGTTATCCGCACTGCTGGCGCTGTCACACACCGTTGATCTACTATCCGCTGCCGTCCTGGTACATCCGGACCACCGCCATCCGCGACGAGCTGCTCGCGCAGAACGAGCGGACGACCTGGCATCCCGAGCGGATCAAGACTGGTCGGTACGGCGAGTGGCTGCGCGGCAACGTCGACTGGGCGCTGTCCCGCAACCGATACTGGGGGACACCGCTGCCGGTCTGGCGCTGCGACGACGACCCCACCCACCTGGTGTGCGTCGGGTCACTCGCGGAGCTCTCCGAGCTCGCCGGGCGGAACCTGGCCGACCTCGACCCGCACCGCCCGTTCGTCGACGAGGTCACCGGGACCTGCCCGACCTGTGGCGGCGTCTCGCACCGGGTGCCCGAGGTGATCGACGTCTGGTATGACAGCGGCGCGATGCCGTTCGCCCAGTGGGGCGCCCCGCACCACAACCTCGAGGCGTTCACCCGGCAGTACCCGGCGCAGTACATTTGCGAGGCGATCGACCAGACCCGCGGCTGGTTCTACACGATGATGGCGGTCGGCACGCTGGTGTTCGGCCGCTCCTCCTACGAGACAGTGCTCTGCCTCGGCCTGCTTCTGGACGCCGACGGCCGCAAGATGAGCAAGCATCTCGGCAACGTGCTCGATCCCTTCGAGCTGTTCGAGCGGCACGGCGCGGACGCGGTCCGTTGGCTGATGCTCGCCGGCGGCTCGCCGTGGGCGGACCGCCGGGTGAGTCACGAGGCGATCGAGGACATCGTCCGCAAGGTCCTGCTCACCTACTGGAACACCTCGTCGTTCTTCGCTCTCTATGCCGGGGCAGCCGGCTGGCGCCCAGCCGCGGACCCGGCCGCGGGCGCGACACCGCCGGTCCGACGGCACGTGCTGGACCGCTGGGCGCTGTCCGAGCTCGCGGCCACCGTCGCCGAGGTGGACGATGCGCTGGAGAACTTCGACTCGCTGCGGGCCGGGCGGCGGATCGCCCGGTTCGTCGACGACCTGTCCAACTGGTACGTCCGCCGGTCCCGCCGCCGGTTCTGGGCCGGCGACGCCGACGCCCTGAGCACCCTGCACACCTGCCTGGACGCGCTGACCCGGGTGATGGCGCCGTTCACGCCGTTCCTCACCGACTGGCTGTGGTCACGACTGTTCGCCGACACATCCCCGCAGACCCCCGACTCGGTGCACCTGGCCGCCTGGCCCGAGCTCCCGGCGGGGCTGCACACGCCGGAGCTCTCGGAGCAGATGGATCTCGTCCGGCGGATCGTGGAACTCGGCCGCGCCGCCCGGGCCGCCAGCGGGGTGCGCACCCGCCAGCCGTTGCCGCGGGCGGTCGTCGGCGCGAGTGCCTTTGACGAGCTCTCCCCCGAGCTGATCGCACAGATCACCGAGGAGCTCAACGTGACCACGGTGGAGCCGGCGACCTCGGAGGTCGTCGACATCTCGGTGAAGCCGAACTTCCGGGCGCTGGGGCGGCGCTTCGGCAGGAACACCAAGGCGGTCGCCGCGGCCATCGCGGCCGCCGGTCCTCCCGTCAACGGACGGCTCACCGTCACCGTTGACGGGGAGGACGTCGAGCTGTCCGGGGACGAACTGATCATCACGGAGACGCCACGGCAGGGCTGGGCGGTCACCGCCGAGTCCGGGCTCTCCGTCGCCCTCGACCTGGAGATCTCCCCGCAGCTCGCCCGCGCCGGGCTCGCCCGCGACGTCGTCCGGGTGCTCCAGGACGCGCGCAAGGCGGCGGGGCTGGAGATCACCGACCGGGTGGACGTCTCCTGGGCTGCGACGCGCGAGGAGACCACGCTCGCTCTGCGTACCCACGGTCAGACGGTGGCCGAGGAGGTGTTGGCGGTCTCCTTCACCGAGGCGGCCCGCACGGAACTACCTGCGGCGCAGCCGCGCGAGACGGCAGCCCGCTCGGCAGCCGAGGAGCTGGGCCTGGCGTTCACGCTCACCCGGCACGAGACGACCGGCGGCTGAGACCGAGGCCCGGGGTCAGCGAGAGGCCCGGCGTACTGCTCCCGCCGGGAGCAGCGCCGCGGCGGCCAGCGTCAAGATCAGGGACGCATAGACGAAACCGCTGCCGGCGAGGATGCCGACCACCGCAAGAACCGTACACAGAGCAAGAACCGCTCCACAAAGCGTCAGCATCTCTCGATCACCCCATCACGAGACCGGCCGTCGGCTCCGGGGCCGAGGGCCACGCCGGACCCGCCGAGGGCCGCGCGGTGGATGATCAGAACTCCTGCATTCCCGGGGTGTCCCGCCGGGTGGCATCCATGTCCGGCCGGCCGTGACCGTTGTCGCGGGCCATGGCGGCGCCGGCGGGCAGGGGCGGACCGGGCGGGAAGGTCGGCTGGTGGGCGGGGCTCTGCGCAGCGCCACTGGGCCCCATTCCCACCGCGGGCGGCGTGGGTCCACCACCCGGGTTGAGGCCCGGTCGCGGAGGCCCGCCGGCACCGACGGCCGGCTGGGTCGGCATGCCGTCCAGGTCCCGCAGCTGCATCTCCAGGTAGGCCCGCAGCCGGGTGCGGTACTCCCGCTCGAACGCCCGAAGCTGCTCGACCTGGCCCTCGAGACGACGCTTGTCGTCCTCCAAGCCGCCGAGCTGCTCGGCCACGTGCGCCCGGGCCTCACCGATGATGCGGTCCGCGTCCGCTCTCGCCTCGCGGCGAGCGCGTTCGGACTCCGTGCGCGCCTCGCGCAGCGCCTCGTCCGCCGTGCGCTGGGCCAGCACGAGGGTACGGGCGACCCGCTGCTCGATGTCGGCCTCCACCTGCGGGTTGCCGCCGGCGCGGGCGGGCGGTCCGGAGGTACCCACCGCCGAGATCACCGTGGTGGGGGCGCCGCCCTGCTGCGGCGCGGGGGGCTGCGGCTGCTGGCCCCGCTCCCGGGCAGCCTGGGCGGCCTGGGCCTGCGCCTGGGCGATCTGGCGACGCGCCTCGTCGAGCTGGCGGCGCAGGCCCTGGTTCTCCTCAAGGATCTGCGCGGGCACGCCCGGACCACCACCGCCGGAACGCCGGGCCTCGTCGAGCTGCCGGCGCAGGTCGCTGTTCTCGTCCAGCAGCCGCGTCAGCTCGGCCTCCACCTCGTCGAGGAAGGTGTCGACCTCATCCTCGTTGTAGCCCGTGCGAAACCTCGTCGGGCTGAAGACCTTGTTCTGAACGTCCTGTGGTGTCAGAGCCACGTCGCCTCCTCGTGCGGCATCGCCGCTCCCCGAAGAGAGGGCGGTCTGCGGGCAGTCTGCCGCGCCCGCGCTCGCGGTGTGCACAACAACCCCGTCACAGCCTCTGCGCATAGCTTCGAAGCACGATGACCACTAGGAAGAGCAGCAGGAACCCGAGGTCAAGCGCAACGCTACCCACCCGCAACGGCGGAAGAAATCGCCGGATGAATCGTAACGGAGGGTCAGTCACCGTGTACACAATCTCGAAGACCAGTACCAGGGGGCCGGTCGGGCGGAACGATCGGCTGAGGGCAAGAACCAGATCGATGATCCATCGTGCTATCAGGAGCAACAGATAGACCGTCAGCACCCAAAAGATCAAGCTTCCTACTGTGCTGATGGTGCTCTCTCCTGAGAAACGGGGGGGACGCGATCACGCCCCCTGACTATGACTGGTTGTAGAAGCCACCCTCACGGATGCGTCGCTTGTCCGTCTCGGTGACCTCGACGTTGTGCGGCGAGAGCAGGAAGACCTTGTTTGTCACCTTCTCGAGGTCGCCCCGCAGCCCGAAGATCAGACCTGCGGCGAAGTCGACCAGCCGCTTGGCGTCGGCATCGTCCATGTCGGTGAGGTTCATGATAACGGGCGTCCCGTCCCTGAACTCCTCGCCGATCTGGCGCGCCTCATTGTAGCTGCGTGGCTGAAGCGTGGTGATCCGGTAGGGGTGCGACTCCTCCACCGCGGCCACCCTGCGCATCGGCACGGGACCGGCGGGACGCAGCGGTTCGACCGGTGGACGTCGCGGCATGGCGACCGGCTCCTCACGTGCGTCTATCCGACGGACCGTACGGTCCATCGGAACCGGTTCGTGCATAGCACGCCGGTCGTCACGACCGACCGCACGACCGTCGTCATAGTCGTCCTCGAGATAGTCCTCATCCTCCTCGGCCAGACCGAGGTAGACCATCGCCCTGCGCCCGAGCCCCATGGGCGCGACTCTAAGGGACACCAGGCCGTTCACCGAACAAAGCGGTGCCGATCCGAAGGTGTGTCGCGCCTTCGGCCACAGCGTCCTCAAGATCTCCCGACATGCCGGCACTGATGACGGTGGCCTGGGGATGCCCCACCTTCAGGCGTTCCGCCACCTCACGCAGTCGCGCGAACGCAGGTCGTGGCTGCCCCCTCCGGGGGGCGACAGCCATCACGCCTCGCAGGGCCAGTCCCGGCGCCTCCTCGACAAGATCGGCCAGGGCGGAAAGGCCGGCCGGATCGATCCCTCCGCGCCTCGAGCCGGCGATCGACGCGCCGATCTTCCCATCGGAAGCACCAGGGAGGTCCAACGAGACCTGGAGACAGATCGACAGCGGGCGGCCGCGTTCCATTGCCAGCCGGGAGAGCACTGGCACCAGGCTCACCCGATCCACCGACTGCACCCAATCCGCCCAACGAAGAACGGATCTGGCCTTGTTGCGCTGCAGTTGTCCCACGAAATGCCAGATCGGATCGTCGGAACCGGTGGCACCGGAGGACGGGCCGTCACCGGTTCCCTTGGCCGGGACGCTCCGTTCCCCGCCGATCAGCCGGGTGACGAGACTCACCTTCGGCCCGGCCTCCTGCTCCCGGTTCTCGGCGAAGTGCCGCACCCCGAGCGTGTGCATCATCACAACATCCTGGGGTGGGTAGGTTTTACTGACCGCAATGAGGGTGAGGTGGTCCGGATCACGGCCCGCTGCCCGGGCCGCCCCCACGATCCGAGCCCGGACCTCGGCCAGCCGCTGCGTCAACCGGTCCAGGCGCGCCGGATCGAGCTCGATCGGGGCGGGTCGGTCCGGGGCGCCT
>NZ_CDWWXA010000032.1:38687-39839 GCF_977971845.1 Frankia sp. CeCAU1
GCTCTACTCCTACCGTCGAGAGGGTCGGACGGGACGCTTCGCCGGCCTGGTCTGGCTCGGGCCGGTGGATCATGGCGTCGGCCCGAGCCAGACCAGGCCGGCGAAGCGTCCCGTCCGACCCTCTCGACGGTAGGAGTAGAGCTCCGGATCCTCGGCGGTGCATCGAGCAGAAATTGTTATATCGGTCACACCGGCGGCGGCGAGTTGACGACGGATACCGGCACGCAGGTCGATCGCCGCGGTGCCGACGCGGGTGGTGGCCGCACTCCCCGGCACCTGGGTATCCACCTCGCAACGAAGATCCTCCGGCACCTCGTAACAGCCGGCACAGATACATGGACCGATGGTGACACGGAGCTCGTCCCGGACGGCGCCGAGCCGCTCGAGGGCCCCAAGAGTGGCGTGTATCACGCCATTGGCCATCCCAACCCGGCCGGCGTGCGCCACTCCCACCACCGCGGGGGCCTCGAACAGCACCGGTGCGCAGTCGGCAACCATCACGGCGAGCACGAGGCCGGGGACATCGGTCACCAGCGCGTCCGCCTGTGGCGGCGGCCCGTGCCGACGCAGCACGGCGACCTGCCTCCCATGCACCTGCCGCATGTACTGGACCGGCATCCGCAGCCGGTCGACGAGCCGGCGTCGGTTGACGGCGACGGCCTCGTCGGCATCCCCGACGTGGTCGCCCAGATTGAGTCCCTCGAACGGCGGGTCGCTGACCCCGCCCGAGCGCGAGGTGACGAGAACCGGCATGCCGGAAGTCTGCCTGGCACCGGCTACTTGAGGAAGTCCGGCACGTCCAGCTCGTCGTCGTCGGCCACCGGCCGCACCGGCCGGCGAGGCGGGTAGGTCGGCCGGGGAGCAGCGCGCGGCGGCTCCGGGCGGTGCTGACCATAGGCCTGATCGACCGGCGGCTCCACCGGTTCACGGTCCGGCGGGGCGAGGCGAGACTCGATCGCCGGGATCACGGTCGATTCGGCCGTGGCGGCCGCAGCGGGTTCGTTCGAGGCCGGCGCCCCCGGCAGCGGTTCCGGGTGGTAATGACCGACGTTCGACGGCGCGATCGGCGGCGGGGGTGCCTGCAGGTAGCTCGGTGTGGGCGGCGGGACCGGCGCAACGGGCGGGGGCGCGGCGGTCCCGCCGCCCACACCG
>NZ_CDWWXA010000033.1:0-39639 GCF_977971845.1 Frankia sp. CeCAU1
CGATGGTGCCGCCCAACCCACCCCCGGGCCGGGCGGCACCATCGCGCACCTACGCGCCTGCCTGCCGACCCTCACTCCCAGCGGTCGCAAGATCGGCCAGCTGATCCTCGATGACCCGAGGGAGATCGTTCACCTCACCGTCACCGATCTCGCCGACCGGACCGGCACCTCCGTCGCGACCGTGGTCCGGTTCTGTCAGGATCTCGGCCTCAAGGGCTTCGCCGACCTCAAGATTCGTCTCGCCGGCGAAGCGATTCCTCCCGAACGCGGCCTCCACGAGGCCGTCACCCACGCCGACTCCCCTGCCACCATCCTGGAAAAGATCCTCCACAGCACCGAGTCGGCCCTGTCCGAGACCACCCGCACCGTCGACCGCGCGGCATTCACCCGCGCGGTCGACGCCCTGCAATGCGCTGACCGGGTCCTGCTCATCGGCGCGGGGACGTCCGCCCCACTCGCCCAGGACGCCGCCTACCGCTTCCGCACTCTCGGCCTGCTCGCCGAAGCTCCCGCCGACGCCCACGTCCAACACGTGGCCGCGCGCCTGCTGCCTCCCGCCTCCGCCTGCCTGGCCATCAGCCACACCGGGCAGACCCGCGAAACCCTGGCCGGCGCCGCCGCGGCGCGCGCGGCAGGGGCCACTACCATAGCCCTCACCAGCTTCTTCCGATCCCCCCTGACGAGGCTGGCCGACGTAGCCCTCGTCGCCGGCAGCAGCGAAACAAACTATCGAGTCGAGGCCATGAGCAGCCGCATCATCCACGCGACGGTCCTCGACGCCCTGTTCGTGGCCGTCCACCTCGCGCAACCCGACCGCGCCCAGAAAGCCCAGGAACTCACCGCCGAGGTACTCACCGAACACCGGATCTGACGCCCGAGATCACGGAGGTGAACCCGCGGAGGGTGATGGCGAGGGTGGCCATGGCGAGGGTGGCCATCTCCCGGTCCGGTACGGCGGTGATCTGATCGTTCTCGTTGACCGGAAAACGGTCCAGCGGTTGGCTGGTTATACACGGTCGAGACGGCCAGCGAGGCGGCCAGCGAGGCGGCCAGCGAGACGGCCACGGCAGGCCGGCGGGGGTAGCGGCGGTCCTCCCACCCCGCGCTGACCGCACGAACTACGCAGACCGTGTAAACCGTGCGCCGGCCTCCCACCGCACCCGCTCCTGCGGTGACCACGATCCTTCGACTGGCCTTCGGCCGGCGAAGCTGGGACCTGACCTCGTGAACGCTCGTGAGTGTTGGCGGTCACCACGTTCGCCGGCCGTGTTGTCCTCGACCGGGCACCCAGCGTCCTCGACAAGGCACCCCGCCGGTTGGCCTTCCCCTGGTAGGACACTTACGAGGAGACTTACGCGGAGCCTTCATTCAGGACCGGCCTCGGCAGGTTGATCACGTGCTACTTCTCCGTTCGGGCCAGCTCGACGGGCACCGTGTTCAGGTGGACGAAGGACGACCCGGTGTGAAGGCGTTGCAGGCGTACCGGTTCGCGCTCGACCCGAACAACAACCAGCGTGCCGGCCGACGACCGGCATGTGAAGCTGCCCCGGATCGGCCGGGTGAAGGTCCGCGAGCCGATGGGCGCGCTGACCGGGCGGCTGGCGGATGGTCGGGCCCGTCTCCTGGGCGCCACGGTGTCGCGCACGGCCGGCCACTGGTTCGTATCGTTCACCGTCGAGGTCGAGCGGGAGGTTCCCACCAGCCCGTCACGGCGGCAGCGTGCCGCCGGGCCAGTCGGTGTCGACCTCGGGGTGCGCCACCTCGCCGTCCTGTCGACCGGTGAGACCGTGGCGAACCCGAAGCCGCTGGCCCGGTCGCTGCGGAAGCTGCGCCGCGCGTCGCGGGCCTACCGCCCGCTCCACGCCCGGCAGCGCCGGTCGCCGTAGACGCGCCGCCCGTCTCGGCCGTATCCACGCCCGCGTCGCGGCCCAGCGCCGCGACGGGCCGCACAAGCTCACCACCCGGCTCGCGACGTCCCACGACACGATCGTGGTGGAAGACCTGCCCGTGGCCGGGATGGTCCGTAACCGGCGGCTCGCCCGCGCCGTGTCCGATACCGGCATGGCCGAGGTCCGCCGCCGGCTCGCCTACAAAACCCTCTGGTACGGATCGACCCTGGTGGTCGCGGACCGCTGGTACCCCTCGAGCAAGACCTGTTCCGGCTGTGGCGGGCGAAACCCAAACCTGACCCTGCCGGACCACATCTTCACCTGCCCGTCCTGCGGGCTGGTGGCCGACCGCGACACCAACGCCGCGGTCAACCTGCGTCACCTCGTCGCCGCCAGTACGTCGGAGACGGTAAACGCCCGTGGAGCCGACCGTAAGACCCACCGTGGTGGGCGGGTGGCTGTGAAGCGGGAACCCGGCACGGCCATGGCCGGGAAGAGCGTCACCCGCACCACCGAGGTGGCATCCGGCGGGAAGTACGGAGGGACACGGAGGGACACGGAGGGCGTCCCGGTCGGCGTGAAATCCTTCACGCGGCACGGAAGGGCGCGACACGTGATTCCCGTCGCGATCGCCTTGCCGGGCCTGCCGTAGACCATGACGGCGAGCTTCCGAAAAAGCGACGTGACCACGCTCGGCGTGAACGCCCCGCCCACCAACCGACACAATTGGGTAGTCAGATCACGGCCCGCTGCTGCGCCCCGGAGGGCACGAATGAGGGCACGAATGAGCCGGCCCTCCCAATCCTTCCGGTAAAGTCGGACGGGACCCGGACCCGGACGCGGAGCGTGAAAAGCGGAGCGTGAAAAGCGGCCAGAACCGTTGAGGAATGCCGCCGAACCCGGCGGGCCGTCATGGCCGGGACCGTCACGGATTCCCCGCGCGGGGGGCACCATTGCCGGCTCACAAGCGGTTGCAAGAGGTTTCAGGCGTCCGGCCGACGGCTTCCTCCGATGCCACCCGACTCCGCATCGAGCCGTTACCCGAACAAGCCAGCCGCAGGGGCGGCGGCGGCTTTCCCTCGCATCCACCAACGATTCGATAGGCATCAGCAGCACTCCATCGCCGCACCGGTCAGTCATGACGGCCCTGAAGCCGCGCCCCGGCCGGTTTCCGGAGTGCCCCGGGAAGGAGAATCCATGGCGGATCCCGTGGTGACCGACGTCGGGACGTCGGCACGCAAGATCGACCGCGAAGACCCGAACGGCGGATGCCCGATCGTACAGGGCGCCGACGGCGTATGGCGGATCAGCGGGTACGCCGCCGGGCAGGCGGTGCTGCGCAGCTTGGAAACCAAGCAGGCCGGCCTCGGTATCGACGCATCTAAGGCGATTCCCAAGCGGATCCGTCGGCCGGTGCTGCACAGCGACGGCCCCGAGCACCGGGAACGCCGCCGGCTGACCGCACGATTCTTCACTCTACGCAGGGTCGACGAACACTACCGCGAGCTGATGCACCGCGTCGCCGACGAGCAGATCGACCGGTTGTGCCGCGAGCGGAGCGTCGACCTGTCCGAGCTCAGCTTCGCCCTCGCCGTCGAGGTCGCCGCCGCGGTGATCGGCCTCACCAACAGCCGCCCCGGCATGGCCGCCCGCCTGGAACGGTTCGCCCAGGGAGACCTCGGACCGCCGAATGTCACCAGCATCCGCGGCATCAGGCAGTTCATCCGGCAGAACCGCCACGCCATCGCCTTCTACCTCGCCGACGTGCGCCCCGCGGTACGCGCCCGCCGTCGGCGACGCACGGATGACCTCATCTCACACATGATCGACCAAGGCTGCACCAATGCCGAAATCTTCGCCGAGTGCGTCACCTTCGCACCCGCAGGAATGATCACCACCCGGGAGTTCATCAACGTCGCAGCCTGGCACCTGTTCACCGACGACGCACTGCGCGCCCGTTACCACGACGCTGACCAGACCGAACGGATCGCGATCCTGCACGAGTTCCTGCGCTTGGAACCGGTCATCTCCACGCTCAAACGGCGCACGACGGCCGACATCCAGCTACCGGGCCCGCACGGCCCGCTAACGATCCCAGCCGGCGCCCAGATCGACATCGCGGTGAGCAGCACCAACATCGACACGCAGGCCATCGGCGCCGACCCGTACACAGTCCGCCCCGCCCGCCCGATCGGCGACGGCGTGAGTCCGGCGGGGCTGAGCTTCGGCGACGGCCCCCACAAATGCCCCGGCGCACACGTCGCCATCCACGAAACCGACATCTTCCTGCACAAGCTGTTCATGCTCGACGGCCTGCACATGGCCAGCCCACCCCAGGTCACCCTCCGGGACGAGATCGCGGCCTACGAGCTGCGCGGCCTCGTCGTCACGCTCGACTGAATCGTCACGCTCGGTTGACCCGGCCCCACGCGCCCGGCGCCGGGCAGCAGGCACCGGATTCGCGTCGTCGCCGACGATGCACCTGAGGCGTCACGACACTCCCGGATCCATCACTCCCGGACCCATCGGCTGGGCCTGGCCGTTACGGATCTCCGCGCGGGCGTGCGCGACGAGCTCC
Source organism: Frankia sp. CeCAU1 (assembly GCF_977971845.1). NCBI lineage: Bacteria > Bacillati > Actinomycetota > Actinomycetes > Frankiales > Frankiaceae > Frankia > Frankia sp. CeCAU1. The sequence continues at coordinate 4,468 of NZ_CDWWXA010000033.1, forward strand.
TGGACGTCCCGTTCCACCTCGTCGGGGTCAAGCCCGAGCGCCCGCCCGATGTGGACCGACCACACCTCGGATCGCAGGTTGGTCTCGAAGTCGAGTTCGGCACGGAGGTTCTGCCGGGCGGCCTCACGGTTCTGGCTGACCATCACGAACGTCGATAGGAAGATCGCCTCCAAGCTGACGATCATCGTCAGGAGGCCGAACGGGTAGCGGTCGAAGACGGCGCCCTCGCCGAACACGCCCTCGTTCAACAGGATCCAGCCGCCGAACCAGACCGTATGCAGGTAGACGAAGGGCAGCGATCCCGCGAAGGAGGTGATCAGATCCGCCCCGCGGTCCTGCGAGGTGCGCATCCGGGCGAAGGCGATCCGCTCGTTGGAAATACGCGGATGCCGGCGGCCACCCGCTTCGGCGTGACGGGGTCGGCCATGGGTGTCGGCGGAGGAACTCATGCCTTCATGCTGATATGCACCCGGATGCGTTCCCGCGCCGGCCCGCTCCTGGTGACGCTCCATCGCCTCCAGCCGCCTGGCGATCGGAATCCAGGAATTCCTCACCCGCATCCGCGCGGTCAGCCGGCGGCCCGCGGGACACTGGGCCGATGCCGCGTCCCTTCCAACAGATCGATGTCTTCTCAAGATCCCCGTATCAGGGCAATCCGGTAGCCGTCGTGCTCGACGGATCGGGACTCGACCCGGAGGAGATGCAGCGGTTCGCCCGGTGGACGAACCTCTCGGAGACCACCTTCATCCTGCCGCCCACCTCATCGGACGCCGACTACCGGGTCCGGATCTTCACACCCGGTGCCGAGCTGGCCTTCGCAGGGCATCCCACGCTGGGTACCTGCCACGCCTGGCTGACCACCCGGCCTCCGGCCGAACGGGGCGATGTGGTCGTTCAGGAGTGTGGTGCCGGGCTCGTTCCCGTCCGGCGGACCGCGGACGGACTCGCGTTCGCCGCACCCCCGCTGCGACGCTCGGGGCCGGTTAAGGAGGCCCTTGTCCAGCGCATCGGCACGGCGCTGGGCATCGCCCGCGATGACATCGTGGCCGCCGAGTGGGCGGATAACGGGCCGGGATGGATTGCTGTTCTACTCGACAGCGCCGAGGCGGTCCTCGCGTTGCGACCGGGCATCGTCGACCTGCATCTCGGCGTGCTCGGCCCGTATCCGCCCGAGTCGACCGAGACGTTCGAAGTTCGGGCCTTCTTCCCCGTGAACGGCACGACGAGGGAGGATCCGGTAACCGGAAGCCTCAACGCGTCCGTCGCCCAATGGCTGCTCCGGACCGGGCGAGCGAGCGCACCCTACACGGTGAGCCAGGGAACACTGCTCCACCGGACCGGACGGGTGCACATCTCCGCTGATGCGGACGGCACGGTCTGGATCGGCGGCGACACGATCACCTGCGTGTCCGGCTTCGTCGAGCTGTAGGTTCCGTTTGTAAACGAACCGACCTGCGCTGGCATACCGGCGCAGGTCGGCGAGCTGGGCGTCGTTCCGGGTCAAGAGCGAACCCGATACGCCTGGAGGACCCTCACGGGCTTTCCTCGACGGCGGCTGCGACCGCGCGCCGGACCCCGGTCCGCGGCGGCCTCCCGACCATACAGCCGGAAGCACAGCGACGTCGGGATCTCGGTCACGTCCCCGACCAGATCGTCATCCACCCCGGCGGGGTCGACGACCAGCAGCCGGCGGCCGGACGCGGCAAGGTCGGCGTCGACATACTCGACGCCGAACCGGCCGCGATACTCGACAACGATCGTGGCTACCTGCGGGCCGCGTAGCAGGGCATGGCCCACTATAGCCTGCCAAAGTACATTATTAAGCGCTGATACGCGGCAGTTGACACCTCGGCAGGAAGAACCGCCGCCGCGCGGGACGCTGAACGACGGCACCTGCCCGACTCCGCTGGACCGCCCCGGGGGGATCCTTATCCTCCCGCCCCGAGGCCTCCGAGGCCCTCCCACGTCCGGGGAAGGGAGAGCCGGACGTGGGAAAGACGCCCGGATACGCGTCAGCTCTCGATCCAACCGTACTTCTCGGCCACGCCCATCAGCTCGCTTCTGATCCGGACTATCTGCGTCCCCGTCAGGGTCGGGTCGATCCGGAGCAACAGTTCGGTGATTTCCTGGGTGAACTCCCCGACCGGCAGGACGTCGCAGAGAGCGTCGGAATCGTCCGCGTGGACGGTTCCCCTCGTCGGCGCCGGAGCGGCCAGAGCCGAAGCCGCGGGCGCGGACCTGAGGATGCGGGCCGCACTGGCCTTCAGCCCACGCTCGCCCTCCTCGATCTCGAACTCCATGACGGCCCCAGGGATGACGAGATTCTTCTCAACAAGAAGATCGTTGGCATGTAGGAAAATATCGTCTCCACCGTCACTGGGAGCTATGAAACCGTAACCCCGAACATGGTCGAAGCGAAGAACCTTACCTGTACTCACGACTCACCTCAACAACACCCGAAAGACCATACGATTATCCACCGCCACTTCGTCCGCCCAACCGCCACGTGGCGGTTGGGCGGACGACTTAAGAGTGAAGCATACCACCACAGCCCCAACCGACCGCAAGCCTGATGCCTCCACTCTCGCCCTCGACGGAAACAACCGCGCCAATACCCGCCTACGCTACCTCGGTTGAGACCAACGTTCAACGCGGAACGACGGGTCATCCTTTCACGATTACGACCACACCCCCAAGACGGAGCCGCGACCACAGAAACGAACGCGTGTTCGACATCGCCGGGCGAGAGGTCTACGCTTACAACCATGTTCACGTACAGACCGTTCCCGGCCACCCGACCATGATCGTCGCCATCCCGAGCCGCCGACGCCTGTCTCCGAGCGTCCGGAGGACGTCCTCTCCGCATTCCGCCGGACGCCCGCGGCGCGCCAGCCGGTCACTCCCTGAGCCCCGGCCCGCCACCGAGAGGCCGACGGGCATGCACCTCACCATTCCACCTGCCCGGGGATCTTGTCGAATTCGGCGACGGAGGCGCGGACCGGAATGCACGGGTCCACCCTGGACTCGAAAACAGCTCAGAGATTCAGCAGATTCGGGGAAGTTGCTCACCGACCGGGAGGTCCACCACGCGGCTCGCACCGAGACCGGTCCTCGCGACCACCATTCCCGGGTGTTCCGCGGTCACCGTACCTATCACAGCCGCGTTTCGGCCGAGTGGGCGCGCGCGCATCGCCTCAAGCACCCGATCGGCGTCCCGCGGCGCGACCATCGCCACGAGCTTGCCCTCGTTGGCGATGTAGAAGGGGTCCAGCCCGAGAATGCTGCAGGCGTCGAGGACCGGCTCGGGAACGGGAACATGCCGTTCGGTGATGACGATTCCCACCCGCGCGGTCCGCGCGATCTCGTTGAGTGTCGCGGCCAGTCCTCCGCGCGTCGGGTCCCGCAGGGCGTGCACGTCCGCGCCGGTGCGCAACATGGCGCCGACCAGTCCGTGCAACGGTGCGGTGTCACTGCGGACCTCCGTGGCAAATTCCAGGCCCTCCCGGCAGCTGAGCACGGCGATCCCGTGCAGCCCGATCTCGCCGCTGATCAGGACGGCGTCGCCCGGCCGGGCCCGAGCGGGCCGGATGTCAACGCCGTCGGGAACCAGGCCGATCCCCGCTGTGTTGACGTAGACCCCATCACCGTGACCGGCATCGACGACCTTGGTGTCGCCGGTGACCAGCCGGACGCCCGCGGCACGGGCCGCCGCTCCGAGCGCATCCGCCACCCGGCCGAGATCGGTCAGCTCGGTGCCCTCTTCCAGGATGAACGCGGTCGAGAGGTAGCGGGGTTCGGCGCCGGACATCGCCAGGTCGTTGACGGTTCCGTTGACCGCAAGATCACCGATCGAGCCGCCGGGGAAGAACAACGGTCGAACGACGTAGGAGTCGGTGGTGAACGACACCCGTGCGCCGTCGACGGTGACCACGGCCGCATCCCCCAGGTCCTCCGGACCGCCCGCGCCGGCGGCTGCGAAGGCCGGCCGGAAGAGATGCTCGACGAGTTCGGCCGACATCGCCCCCCCGCCGCCATGCCCCATCACGATCGTGGGGCACTCCACCAACGGCGCCGGACAGGTCCACGCGGCCGGATCCACCGCCGTCGCGGCCTCATCCACCATGTCCCACCTCCAGCGCACGTCCCACCTCCAGCGCACGTCCCACCTCCGGCAGGGGCTGCGCAATCGCCGGGGAGCTGCTCATCCGGCGGTAGAGGTAGTAGGCAGCACAGGCCCCTTCGGAGGACACCATGGTCGCGCCGAGCGGGGTCCGCGGAGTGCACTGCCGTCCGAAGGGCGCGCACTCATGCGGCTTGATCAGGCCTTGGAGCACCTCGCCCGATCGGCACGCCGACGACTCGGCCGTGTGGACGTCCGCGACGGCGAACCGCAGCTCCGCGTCGAAGTCGCGGTAGGCCGGCGACAGGCGCCAGCCGCTGCCCGGGATGACACCGATGCCCCGCCAGGCCCGGTCGGCCACCTCGAAAACATCCCGCAGCATCGCGATGGCGGCCGGGTTGCCGGCTGCCGGAACCGCTCGGGGATAGGCGTTCTCCACCTCGTGTCGGCCGGCCTCCAGCTGCACCACGGTGCGGCGGATGCCATCGAGGAGGTCGAGTGGTTCGAAGCCGGTGACCACGATCGGCACGCCGTAACGCCGTGCCAGGGCCGGGTACTCGCCGGTGCCCATCACGCTGCAGACGTGACCAGCGGCCAGGAACCCCTGGACGCGGCAGCTCGGCGACTCCATGATCGCGGCAATCGCCGGCGGTACCAGCACGTGCGACACCAGCAGGGAGAAGTTGCCCAAGCCGAGCCGTTTCGCCTGGAAGACCGTCATCGCGTTGGCCGGCGCGGTGGTCTCGAATCCGATCCCGAAGAACACAACCTCCCGATCGGGGTTGCGCTGGGCGATCGTCAGGGCGTCCAGCGGGGAGTAGACCACCCGGACGTCGGCGCCCGCGCTCTTCACCCGGAAGAGGTCCCGGTCGCTCCCCGGCACCCGCAGCATGTCGCCGAAGGAGCAGAAGATGACGCCCGGCCGTGCGGCGATCTCCAGCGCCCTGTCGATGATCTCAAGCGGGGTCACGCACACCGGGCAGCCGGGGCCGTGGATCATCTCGATGCCCTCGGGCAGAAGCTGATCGATACCGTGCCGGATGAGCGAGTGAGTCTGCCCACCGCAGACCTCCATGATCGACCATGGGCGAGTCGTCGTCGCGTGGATCTGTTCCAGCAGCCGACCGGCCAGCTCCGGATCCCGGAACTCCTCCAGATACCTCACCGCGTCACCCCCTCCTCGCCGGCCCCGCGGGCCGTGGCACTCACACCGGCCGCACCGTCACCCAGCTCCTCGGTCAGGAGTCCCATCCGCGCGAAGGTGGCCAGCGACTCCAACGCCGAGCGTTCGTCCAGCCGTTGGATCGCGAACCCCACATGCACGATCACGTACTCGCCGACCATGACCTCGGGCAGGTACTGCAGGCAGACGTCCTTGCGCACACCCCCGAAATCGACCTCGGCCATCCGGGCCCCGTGGCGTTCCTCGATCCTCACCACCCGTCCTGGAACCGCGAGACACACCTGTTCCTCACCCCTTTTCCCGCGTCTTCTCCCGCGCTGCGGCGACGAGTAGTTGACCGAGAGCGATCCCCCCGTCATTCGGAGGTACCCGCGCATGCCGCAGCACCGTGAAGCCCCCCGCATGCAGTGCCCTGGATGCAGCCGTCGTCAGAACGGTGTTCTGGAAGACCCCGCCGGTGAGTCCGACCAGGTCAAGGCCCACCTCGCCGCGTGCCCGCCGGGCGAGGTCCACGATCATCGCCACGACGGCTGTGTGGAAACGGACCGCGGCGATGTCCACGGCGAGCCCGGCCGACAGATCCCTCACCATCGCCCGGATGACCGGCGCCGGGTCGATAATCAGCGGCCTGCCCAGCCCCTGCCCGCGCAGGGCGAACGCGTGGCGTTCGCGGTCGTCCGCGCCGCCGCCGGCCGCGGCGCGCGCCCGGGCCTCCAGCTCGATCGCCGCCTGCGCCTCGAAGTCGACCTCGTGACGGATGCCGAGCAGCGAGCTGACCGCGTCGAAGAGCCGCCCCATGCTGGAGGTCGGCACGCAGCCCAGCCCGCTGGCCAGCTGGTGGGTCAGCACCCGCCGCTCCGGCTGCGGGCAGGCGACGACCGGCGGCAGGGTGGGATCCCAACGGACTCCGGCGGCGTGCAGATGGGCGAGCGCCATCCGGCAGGGCCGCCGAACCGCGGCGTCCCCACCGGCAAGCGGCACATAGCCCAAATGGGCGAAGCGCCGGAACCCGCGGTAGTCGGCGATCAGCACCTCGCCGCCCCACACGGCCCGGTCGGGGCCGTAGCCGGTCCCGTCAAAGGCGAATCCCACCACCGGCCGGGTGCCGTCGAGGCCGTGCTCGGCCATCAGCGCGGCCACATGGGCATGGTGGTGCTGCACGGTCCGTATCGGTCGGCCGGCGGCGTGCCGCACAGCCCACTGGCGCGACCGATAGCCCGGATGCGCGTCGGTGACGAGCTGGCGGGGGGTGACGCCGGTCAGGTGCTCGAGGTGCCGCTCGGCGGCGTCGAAGGCGCGCAGGGAGGCCAGGTCGTCCATGTCCCCGATGTGCCCGCTGAGCCAGGCCGACCGGCCCGCGCCCAGGCCGCAGGTGTTTTTGAGGTCGGCCCCGACGGCCAGCGTCGGGGGCACCTCGAACGGCAGCGGCACCGGCAGCGGCGCGTAGCCACGCGAGCGGCGTACCGGCGACGGGGCACCATCGACCACCCGGACAACGGAGTCGTCGCAGGGCACCCGGATCGGACGGTCGTGGCGCAGCCAGCCATCGACAAGCGGGGCGAGCCGGCGCAGGGCGTCGGCGTCGTCGGCCGCGATCGGCTCGCCGCCGAGGTTCCCGGAGGTCATCACCAACGGCGGCCATCCGGCGGCGCCGACGGTTCGATGGACGGGCACGGGCTCGCCTGGCAGGCCGAGCAGCAGATGGTGCACCGGCGTGTAGGGCAGCAGCAGACCGAGATCGGGGTTGTCCGGGGCAACGGAGTCGGCGAGCGCGGGACGGCCGTCGCGACGGCGGCGCACCAGCACGATGGGCCGAGCGGGGTCGGTGAGCAGGGCCGCCTCCCGCTCGTCGACATGCGCCAGGGCCCGGGCCGCAGCCAGGTCGTGGACCATGACGGCGAACGGCTTGCCGCCGCGCCGTTTGCGGCGTCGCAGGGTCGTCACCGCCGTCGGGTCGGTGGCGACGCAGGCGAGGTGGTAGCCGCCCACCCCCTTCACCGCCAGGACGCCGCCGTCGGCGAGCAGCCGCCGCGCCGCGGCGAGCGCGTTCTCGCCGGTCCGCGGCGCGCCCAACAGCGACACGAACTCCAGGCGCGGTCCGCACGCCGGGCAGGCGATCGGCTGGGCATGGAAACGTCGGTCGGCCGGATCGGAGTACTCCCGCTCACACACGGGGCACATGGCGAACCGGGCCATCGTCGTTGCCGGCCGGTCGTAGGGAAGGTCGGTGATGATCGTGAACCTGGGTCCGCAGTTGGTGCACGTGATAAACGGATGCCGGTAACGCCGGTCCGCGGGATCGGCCAGTTCCCGCAGGCAATCCGGGCATGTCGCCACGTCGGGGGCCGCCGCCGTACGCCCACCCGCGGCCGGCCGGGATCGGACGATCGCGAAGCCGGATCCGCCGCAGGGCGGAAGTTCCGTGGTCACGACCCGCTCGACCATGGCCAGCGGCGGCACGTCGCAGCGAAGCCGGCGGGCGAAGTCCTCGACCGCGCCGGGGGTTCCCTCGACCTCCGCGACCACGCCGCGGGTGTCGTTGCGCACCCAACCGGTCAGAGCCAGCTCCGTCGCGGCGGCGTGGACGAACGGCCGGAAGCCGACCCCCTGGACCAGCCCCTGGACGACGAACCGTCGCCGGGCCCGGCCGCCTGGGCCGGCCTCCCGGCTCGGTTCACCGGCCCCGCCCACCGAGAACACCGGCCGGGTCATGCGGCCCGCCGTGCCGTCCGCCATCACATCTTCTCGATCCTGATGTATCGGACGAGGGCCGGATACTCCCTCCAGAACAGGCCGACGGCACCGGCCACGCCGACTGTCGCCAGCACCAGCTTGCGACTACTCATGCTCCACCTCCTCGGTACCGTTTTCCCACGCGTGTCCGCGGGCTTCGGGTGGTGCGCCGCCCGCTGGGCGCTACCCCGGCGGCAGGTTGGGCATGCTCCTCGGCGCGACGGGATTGCGCTTCTTCGGCCGGACGCCGGTGGAGCGCCGAGCGTCGGCGCTGCCATCGGCGTGGTGCCCCACCTGCCATCGGTACGAACCGGTCGCGTTGCCCTGCGCAACCCCCTTGACGTGCGCGGTGGCGTCCGGCGCGACGTCGGGCTTACCGACCCGGATCTCGGCCATCTCGTCCCGCCCTCCTTCTCTTTCCTCTCAGCCCCGCCCCGCGGGGCCAGCGCGGCCCTGGCCCGTGAGATGCACCGGCCGTGCGGCCCGCACCGGGCTTGCGGGCCGGCGGCCGAGATCGGCGAAGAACCCGTCGATCGCCGGCCACACGCGCAGGCCTCCGGCCAGGCCCCTCCACTCCCGCCGGATGACCGCCACGAGCCGGTGACAGTCGTCGACGGGAACGATCCAGTGCTCGTGGCGGCCGTGGGTAGTGTTCGTCAGCAGCACCTCGACCAGCGGTGTCAGGTCACCCAGCGCCGGGCAGCGCCGCACGATGCCGCGCCACGTGCCGGGCGCGACGTCCCAGCGGGTGGCGCCCATCGGGCTGGGATAGCGGGCGCTGACCGAGCCGTCGGTCCCGACGACGAAGAACGCCAACCCCACCGGGGTACCCAGCTCGTCCGCGTCGAGTGCGGGAAGCCGCAGCCGTCGCCGGGGAACGAGCCGGAAGTGCCCACGTCCGGCCGCCTCCCGGTCGAACAGCAGCGCGCACGCCTGGCAGGCGCAGAGCAGCTCGTCGCGTTGTTCGTCGAGGATGTGCCGATGCTCCGCCGGCACGGCGGTCCGGCACATGTCGCAGCGGGCCTCGGCCGCCCCGGCGCGGTCGGTCGCGGCGCGCACAAGCCGCCGCAACGCGCCGTCGGCCGTCGGGGACATCGGGGCCGTCATGGACCCACCCCGTCGGCGACGGGCCGGGCAAGCACGGTGTCGAGGGGAACGAAGGCGGTCCGCTCGGGTGCGCCCGGCTCGGGTAGGCGCCGGACGTCGAACAGCTCCGGCGCGACGGCGAGCACGGCCTGGCGAACCGCCTCGGTGACCCCCGCCGAGGTCGAGCCACACCCGCCGAGGGTCAGCCGGACCTCGGCCACCCCCCGTTCGATCCCACTCAGCTCGATCTCCCCACCCCGGTCCCGGATCGCGGGTCGAAGCTGCTCGATCGCCCGCGCGACCCGGGCCCCGACCGGCTCAGGATGGACGTCGTGCAGGACGAGCAGATGGTCGAGCAGCTCGTCGCCGGTGAACGCGGCGAGCACCTCCGGGGCCCCCGACGCGTATCCGACGGCTCGGGCCAGCGCCTCGCCGTACACCGCCGCGAGTGTCGCCACCGCGTCGATCGCCAGCTCACCACTCGGCCCCGGAACGCGCTCCACCTGCGCCAGCACCTCGTCGAGGTGGGCGAGCCGGCCCCGCACAGCGAGATCGTCGAGCCGATGCCCACCCGCGCCGTCCGGATCAACCATGGCTGGCCCCGAACATCGGCGAGTGCACCGTGCGCAGGGTGCGGCCCCGACCGAGATACATGTGCACCCCGCAGGGCAGGCAGGGGTCGAAGCTGCGCACCGTCCGCATCACATCAACGCCCTTGAACCCCTCCGGACCGTTCTCCTCGAAGATCGGCGTGTTCTGTACCGCGTCCTCGTAGGGGCCCGGAGTTCCGAAGAAGTCGCGGGGGCTGAGGATTTCATCGATCTCGGTGGCGTCGAAGAGGTCACCCGGGCTCTCGGGGGCGATCCGGGGATGGTCGTACAGGATGATCGGCGAGGACAGCATCACGTCCGGCGCTCCGTCGGCACCGGCGAGAACGGGGAAGGTGTGGATGTTCTCACACTCCCGTGTCGCCCCGGCGGCCCAGGTCGGCGGATCGAGCAGCGAGAGGAACCGTCCCCCGCGCGCACCCAGGAGGCTGTGTGTCGCGATCATCGATCGGCGCAGCGCCATCGGTCGCGCGGCGCCGGCGGGGACGTCCGCCACCGTGTTCTCGACGACCAGGCGCAGCCGGTACAGCCGGAAGGGAGCCGCGGCCCGCGTCACGGACACCCGGACCGTCGCCGAGACCGGCCACCGTCGGCGAACCACCCGAGCCGCACCCAACGTCGCGCCCAACGTCGCGGCCCGTCGGGTTGCCGCGATCATCCAACGGCTCGATCTCCATGCCACCGGGCAGGCTCAGACTGAACGACTCTCCACGATCAGCCTGTTCCGCCGACCGGCCCCGCACAGCCGGGTCAGCCGGGTCAGCCAGGTCAGCCAGGTCAGCCAGGTCGAGGGTGAGACCGGCCTCGCGCGGCACCGCCTCGTCGAAACTCAGCCGAGCAGCGCCGTCCGCCTTCAGCGCGTCGACCTCGCCGGACGCACCATCGGCCCCTCTGACCTCGACCGAACGGCGCTGGAGTTGCAGAAAGCGCAGCCGGACGACGACCGAGGCGGTCGGGGACAGCTCGAGAAGACAGTCGGTCTGCTGGCACCACGCATCCGTCGATCCGGCGACGGTCCGTGGAACCGGCCCACCCGCCTCGACCCAACGCCGCGGCGCGAGCACCCCGAACTGCCAACGCATCCGGTTCTTGCCCGAGGAGCGGCGATACGGATAGAGTAGATAGCCCTCATACAGCACCGCGTCAGCCACTGCACGGGCCGACGCGAAACCGGCGGGACAGCTCCCACCGGCCTCGTCGGCACCGGTGCCGGCCCCCACGTCCACGTGAAGGGTGGTCCGCGCACCGGGCGCCGTCATGGCGAGCGGTGCCCAGGACAGGACGAACCCGCGAGCAGCATGACAGTCCCCCTTCGGCGGAGCCGTGGCACCACCCCTGGGGACGATGCCCACCGTACTGTAACTACACGTAACTACGCATTATGGCTATATGCAGTTACGAGAACACTCGTAGCTATTCTTCGACGGGTTGCCCGGGTGCCGCGGCCTCAAACACCGTGAGACGGCCCGCTCGACCGCGGGCGGGGTCCGGCACCCCGCTCGGCGCGCAGCCAGGCGTACCACTGGCCCAGGCCAGTGGTACGCCTCAGACCCGGCCCCGATCCCGGGGTCGCGCGGACGCGCAGCACGTCGACCCGGGGATTGATCCGGTGAACCTGCGCCTCGTACCGCGCGACCTCAACGTCGAGGTAGGGCAGCAGGTCGCACTTGGTGAGCAGGACGAGATCGGCAGCCGCGAACATGTGCGGATACTTGGTCGGCTTGTCCTCGCCCTCGGTGACGGACATCAGCACCACCCGGGCTCGCTCCCCCAGGTCGAACAGCGCCGGGCAGACCAGATTGCCGACGTTCTCGATGAACACCATCGAATCCTCTGCTGGTTCGAGCTCACGCAGCGCACAGTCGATCATGGCCGCATCGAGGTGGCAGCCACGACCGGTGTTGATCTGGACGACGGGAGCACCCGTGGACCGGATGCGCTCGGCGTCCCGGATACTCTCCTGATCACCTTCAACCACCGCGATCGGCACGCCCACGCCGAACTCGCGGACGGTCCGCTCCAGCAGCGTCGTCTTGCCCGATCCCGGCGAGCCCATCAGGTTGATCGCCAGCACGTCACGGGCGAGCAGGCGGCGGCGGTTCGCCTCGGCGAACATGTCGTTCCTGGCCAGCATCCGCTCCTCGACGACCACGGTGCGCGACGCGGTCCCCCTGTCATGCGTGGGGCTGTCAGGCGCGTGGCCGTCAGGCGCGTGGCCGGGACTGACGAGGGCAGGGTCGACGGGGGTGAGGGAGGTCAGCCGGGGCGGCGCCGCGGCGTCGTCACACCCGCAGGTTCCACACATCCCACATCACCTCCGCCGCTCGGCACGGGTGTCACCTCGACCGTAACGATCATCAGCTCGTCGCCGCCGACCACCTCGACGTCGGCGCTGCCGCACGAGCAGAGCACCAGGAGCAGGCGATCGTCGGCCTCGAACGTGGCGCCGCACCGCCGGCAACGGGCACGGCCCGGCGGTTCGTCGATCTCCAGGCGAGCGCCTCCGACCGGCGTGCCCGCTGCCACCAGGTCGAAACAGAATCGGACGGAGTCGGGCACGACGCCGGACGCCCGCCCGATGACCAGGTGAACCGCCGTGGCCCGCGCCGCCCCGATCCGTTCCACGATCGTGTCCACGACGTTCTGGGTGATCGCCAGCTCGTGCATCCACGGCTCCTCGGGGCCCGGGCAGCCCCACAGAGCACCCCGCTCGCGGCCGGCCCGTCGGTCTCCCTACCCGCCCGGTGTCGGGGACTACCGCCCGGTGTCAAGGACAGTCCTCTCGGGCGGCCTGACAGATCATGGCCGTCGTCATCGCGCTGACAGCGTCCCCTTCTCGATACCCCCTTCTCAATAAAGACGACAAGACTGCGCAAAAGAATATATTCCACACCAATCTTGCTGGTGGCAGGGGTGGCGGCAAGGAACACTGTCAGCCGGATGGTTCGCCGTGGCCGCCTCGGTCCGATCCGACCGCAAAGAGGGACTCATGGCTCTCCCGCACCCGGCACCGCTGACCGACAATGAGCCGGCAGGACGAGGTTACCGATTTACCAGGGAGCAGCCATGACCGACCAGGGGACATTTAGCGCAGAGCCGCGGCACCCCGGCTATCCGGTGTCCTTCGAGGTCGACTACCCGGCAGGGGAGCGCGATCGACTCACCGTGTTCTTTAGAATTATCACGGTCATCCCGATCGCGGTCGTCCTCGCGGCGGTCGGCGGTACAGGATACGGCAGAAACAGTGCGATGTTCGGCGGCGGGCTGCTGTTCTTCGCTCCCCTGCTGCTGATTCTTTTCCGGCAGAGATACCCGCGGTGGTGGTTCGACTGGAATGTCGCCCTACTGAGTTTCACGAACCGGGTCGTGGCCTATCTCACCCTGCTGCGGGACGAATATCCCTCGACGGAGGACGAACAGGCCGTCCACTTGACGATTCCCTATCCGGACGCCGCGCGCCTGAACCGCTGGCTGCCCCTGGTCAAGTGGCTGCTGGCGGTCCCGCACTACATCGCGCTGTTCTTCCTGTATATCGCGACGGTGGCGGCGATGATCGTCGGCTGGTTCGCCGTGCTCCTCACCGGACGCCTCCCGCGGAGACTGTTCGACTTCGTCGTCGGCGTGCTGCGCTGGACGAACCGGGTGGTCTGCTACGCGATCATTCTGACCATGGACGACTACCCACCGTTCCGACTGCGGCCCTGAAAGGCCGTGGGCGACGGCACGGTTCCGAGGGTGGACAACCGACAGTGGGGTTCGGGTCGGCGGACGCCGTTGTCCGACCGGCCCTCGACGGATCAAGCTACGGCGGATGCCGCAGGCGCGGCCATCCAGGTCAGATCGGCCACGGTGACGACGAGTCGGCGGGCGACGTCGTCGGCCGACCGCCCCGCCTCCAACGCCTCCCGAATGGCCACCCCACGTGCTGTGCGCAGATCCAGCCTGCGCGGATGGTCAGCCCACATCAGATCATCTGCCAACGCGGCTCGCTCGAGCGGATCGGACACCTGCAGTACCTGTTCGTAGGACATCACGGGCCAATGGTTACGGCTAGTCGGATCTTTGGCAACATGTGCATGGCGACTTTCTGAGCATCGTGCGCACCCGATGGTCCCGCCATGGCCGCCCGGTGTCCGCGCATCGTGCGCACCCGATGGTCCCGCCATGGCCGCCCAGTGTCCGCTCGGGCAGACGTACCGACCACGGCGAGGCGACCGACGGTCAGGGCCAGGGGGTGTCAGGGCCAGGGGTGAAGGCGAGGCAGACATCGTGGCCGCCGAAGCCGAACGACGTCGACAGCGCCGCGCCGGTCCGGATCGGCCTGTTGTCCATCGTCACCACGTCCGCCGGGTCAAGACCGGCGGCGTGCAACGCCCGGCGCACGGCCTGCGCCGCCCCGGCTCCCGTCGGGTCGGGGGCGGCGACGTGATAGGCGCCGGCGCTGACCCCAGCGCCGACCACGGTCGTGTAGACCCGGGCGCCGCGGGCGCGGGCGTGCTCGGCGGCCTCCAGGACGAACATCCCGGCACCGTTGCCGAGCACGAATCCGTCCCGGACTTTGTCGAACGGCCGGGACGCCGACTCCGGCGGGTCCTCACGGCGGGACAGCGCCTGCATCTGCGCGAATCCCACGAGCAGGAGCGGATGGACGGCGGCCTCCGTTCCACCGGCGACGGCGACATCCGCTCGACCGGCCTGGATCAGGTCGACGGCGGTGGCAATGGCCTCCGCACCGGACGCGCAGGCGCTCACCGGAGCGTGCACCCCGGCGCGGGCACCGAGCGCGAGACCCACCGCCGCGGCCGGTCCGTTCGGCATGAGCATCGGCACCAGGTGGGGGGACACCTGGCGCGCCCCGCGCTCCCGGAACACGTCGTACTGGTCGAGCAGGGTGGTGAGGCCGCCGACCCCGGATCCGACGACGACAGCGAAACGTTCCGGCTCCGGCGTGGGGGGGTGCCCGCGTCGGCCCAGGCTTCCCGGGCTGCGACGAGGGCAAGCCGCTGCCCCCGGTCGAGCGTGCGTGCCTCCACCCGGCCAAGCTGCGGCTCGACGGCCACCGGCGCGGCGATGCGGACCGGCAGCGACTGCGCCCACGGCTCATCGAGCCGGCGGATCCCGGATCGGCAGGCCAGCACGCCGCTCCACGTCGACGCGACGTCGCCGCCGAGCGGTGTCGTGGCCCCGAGACCGGTGACCACCGCCTGCCGCGCCGCCTGCCGGCCCACCGCCTGCCTGGCTGTCGTCCGCCCGTCCGCCCGTCCGCCGTCGGGTCGGTCGTCTCGATGCTCACGCGACGCCTCCGGGAGTGAGGCTCAGCGGCAGCGACGTCAGGCCCCGCTGGATGAGGCGGCTCAGCAGGTCGTCGACGACCTGCTCGGCCCACTGCCGCATCCCCTCGATCGTGCGCGGGGTGAACGCCTTGCTCACCAGGCCGCGCAGCCGGGTGTGGCCGGGCGGTTCCATCTCCGGGTCGGACCGTGCGGGCCAATCCGGTGCTCCCAGGGACGGTGCGGCGGAATCCACGTGCGGCTCCGTTTCGATGCGCCGAGATCCAGGCGGGCGGAGGTCAGTGCCGGACCGGTACCGGGCGGTCAGGACGCGTACAGCTCCTCGATCTCCTTGGCGTTCTCCTCCTCGATCACGGCACGGCGAAGCTTCAACGACGGGGTGAGCTGGCCGCCCTGGATGGTGAAGTCGTGGCTCAGGAGGCGGAACTTCCGCACCGACTCGGCCCGCGAGACCTGCGCGTTCGCCGCGTCGACCGCGGCGCTGACCTCGGCGACCAGCCGAGGGTCGGTGTGGGCGGCGGCCTCGTCCAGCTCGTGACCGCCTCGCCGGGCCCAGGCCTGTACGGCGGCCCGATCGAGGGTCACGAGGGCCGTCACGAACGGCCGGTTCTCCCCGATCACTATGGCGTTGCTGACCAGCGGGTGCAGCCGGATGCGGTCCTCCAGCGGTGCCGGCGAGACGTTCTTCCCCCCGGTGGTGATAATGATCTCCTTGATTCGACCGGTGATGTGGAGATACCCGTCGTCGTCGAGCCGACCGAGGTCACCGGTGCGCAACCACGGCTCGTGCGCGCCCGTCCGATCCGGCCAGTAGCCCGGCGAGACCTGCGGCCCAGCCACCAGGACCTCGCCCTCGTCGCTGATCGCGACGGTGGTCGCCGGCAGCGGACGGCCCGTGCTGCCCGGCCGGTCGAGCCCGGGAGCGCTGATGCTGACGGCCGTCGAGGCCTCGGTCAGCCCGTAGGCGCCGAGGACGTGCACCCCGACCCCGGTGAGGAACTCGGCGGTGGAGGGGTCGAGCGTCGCTCCCCCGCACACGACGTGGCGCAGGCGCCCGCCGAACGCCGCGCGCAACCGGCGGTACACCAGCCGGTCGAACAGCGGGGCCTGAAGCCGCGTGACGAGCCCCAGGCCGCCCTGCCCACGCCGGGCCCGACCCAGCACGCAGGCGGTCCGTTCGGCCGCGGCGAACAGGCGCCCCGAGAGTCCGCCCGCCGCCGCCCGCGCGCCCTTGCGCATCTTCTCCAGCGCCGACGGAACGGTGATCAGGAAGGTGGGGCGGAAGGTGCGCAGCGCCGGGACGAGGCCCCCGGGGTCCGGCAGCAGGGCCGTCCGCACTCCGGCCCACAGACACCCGATCATGGTCACACGCCCGAACACGTGCGAGAGCGGAAGGAAAAGAATGGTACTGGCCGAGCCGGTGGCCGGACGCATCACCGGGTCCAGCCGCTCCACCGAGTTGACGGCGGCGGAGAAGACGTTCGCGTGGGTCAGCAGGCAGCCCTTCGGCACGCCGGTCGTCCCGCTGGTGTAGACGATTGTCGCGAGGTCGTCGGCCCGGACCGCGTCCCGGCGGCGGAGCACCTCGGACTCCGCGACGGACTGACCGGCGGTGCCGAGTGCCGGCACGGCCTCGTCCAGCGACCAGACGCGCGTCGCGGGAAGACCCGCTGACAGGACCAGGCGCTCGTGGTCGGGTGTCTCGACGAAGCACCACGAGGCCTTGGAGTCACCGATGATGTGGTCGACCTGGTGGGCCGAGGAGGTCGGGTAGACGGGGACGGTGACCGCGCCGATGCTCCAGATCGCGAAGTCGGCAACGGCCCAGCCGTAACCGGTCCGACCCATGATCGCAACCCGGTCGCCAACCCCGACGTCGTGCGCCACCAGGCCCCTGGCGACGGCCGCGACGTCGAAGCAGAACCGGCCCGCGGTCACATCGCGCCAGCCTCCGTCCACCTGATGGGCCAGAACCGGCCGGTCGGCGACCATGGCGACCTCAGTAAGGACGGCGGCGGCCAGCCCTCGGTCGGCGGGCAGCTCAGTACCTCCGGGCACCCGCAGAATGTTCACAGTTGATCCCCTGATCCCCGTTCCCGGGCGCGCACAGGTCAGCCCGGATGGTCGACGAAAAATCCCCTGTTAGATGCGATGGAAAAGACGATGACAAAGACGTTCCGACATCGCACCCATCACTCCAAATGGCACCGCGAGTGGAACGGGACAAGCCCGGCCGCTTCTTCATGCTAACCGTCTTCCCAGCCCATGTGAATGGGTACGGACGTCGCTGTGGAGCTGACCGCGATGGTTTTCTCTGATCGATCCATTGTTCAGGCCTGCCGATCTTCAGGCCTGCCGGTCTTCAGGCCTGCCGGTCTTCAGGCCTGCCGGATCAGCGAGCACGCACCGGCGGTCACCGAGGTCAAGGCCGCGGGCGTGCTCCGCGGCCTTGGTGCCGGGCCGGTCGCCGGCTCGTCCGACCTGGACGGATCCAGGGACGGCGGTCCCAGGAACGGCCCGGCGGCGTCGAGGCTGTTGAGGAAGGCCGTGACGACGGGCTGCGGATCCGGACGCCAGACCGCGTACGCGCCGACAGTCGGTACCGGGTCGACGAGCCGCACCGCGACGGGGCCCTTCGTGGGCACATGCGCGCCGCGATCCGCCGACGCGAAGGCCACCACCGGCCTGGTCGTGACGACGATGCCGGTGGCGCCGGAGTCGTCGACCTCCTCTGCCACACTCAGGCGGATGCCACAGCGGTCGGCGGCGGCGAGGATGGCGTCGTGCATCGCCGGGCTCTGTTCCCGGCGGAACAGCACGCATCCCTGGCCCGCCAGCTCCCGGAACGAGACCTGGCGACGGTCCGCCCACGGATGGTTTCGCCCGACGAGCGCCACCAGCGGCACGGTGAAGACCCGATGGGACCGCAACTGGGCCGCGAGAGGCCCGGCGAACACGAGCGCGACGTCGAGTTTTCCCGCGGTGAGGGCGGACAGCTGGGGGCCGCTGCGAGCCTCCCAGAGAGTGGTCGAGACGTTCGGGTAGTCAGCGTTGAGCCGTAGCAGGGTGGGTTGGAGGACCCGTTCCCCGGCGGGGAAGTTGAACCCGATGGAGATCCGACCGGTCCGGCCGGAAGCGGCCTCCCTGGCCGCCCGGACCGCCTGTCGTGCCTGTTCCAGCAGACGTCGTGCCTCCAGCTCGAAGGCCCGGCCCGCCGGGGTCAACCGGACCTCCCGGGAGGTCCGGTTGACCAGTTCGACACCGATGTCACGTTCGAGACGCTGGAGCTGCTGACTGAGAGAGGGCTGGGCCAGATGGAGCCTGGCCGCGGCCCGGCCGAAGTGGAGTTCTTCTGCGATCGCCAAGAAAGAGACGAGGTATCGGAAATCGATCTTGCTCTCCATGGTACCTCCCGCGGACACGCTAGCGATCCCGAAAAACTACGGGTGAATACGGCGTGTGGAGATACGGAAGGTACGGTGTAAGATTCGCCCGACGTGGCATCCACCACGCCTCCGACCTGGCACTTGACTTCGAGCAGAATATCAGAAGCGGCTCGATCCGCGACTTTGCGGCACTATCCCCGGAAGCGGACGGGGAGCTCCGCCAGTCCTCGGATGAGCAGGTTGGATTTGTAGGGCGGCGAATCGACGAGAAGCTCGGCGGACCGGACCCGGTGGAGGAACCCCGCCAGGAAGATCTCCATCTCGAGCAACGCCAACGGCGCGCCGAGGCAGTAGTGGTGACCGAGGCTGAACGACAGGTGCCGGGACGCGCCGGAGCCCGCCACGTAGCGGCGCACATCGAGACGGTCCGGGTCGTCGAATGCCTCCGGATCACGATTGGCGCAAGCGATCAACGCCACCACGCCCTCACCCGGGGAAAAAGTTCGGCCACCCACCGTCATCTCCCGGGTCGCTGCCCGGGTGTTGAGGTGGATCGGGGAGTCATAGCGTAGCAGCTCGTCGACGGCGGGCCGGATGAGATCCGGTTCGTCGCGCAGCAACGCCGTCTGGTCGGGGTTACGCAGCAACGCCAGCGCCCCGTTGCCGACCAGGTTGACCGTCGTCTCGTGGCCGGCAATCAGCAGGGTCACGCAGGTGCCGAGCAGTTCGTCCTCGGTCAGCCGATCACCCTGCTCCTCGACGGCAGCCAGCGCGCTGAGCAGATCGTCGCCACCGCTGCGGCGGCTGCGCGCGACCAGCGCACGGAAGTAGGCGAGAAACTCGGGGATGGCGTCGTTACGCTCCGCCAACGCCTCCGGAGACATCAGGACGTCCGGGTCGAACGCCCTGGCCAACGCCTGCGACCAGATCTGGATGATGCCGTGGTCGGCCGCCGGCACCCCGAGGATCTCACAAATGATCGTGAGTGGCAGCGGGTACGCGATCGTCTCGATGAGGTCGAACTCTCCGGACCGCAGCGCGGTGTCGAGCAGATCGTCGACGAGGGCGGTGATACGCGGCCGCAGATCGGCGACCCGACCCGGGGTGAACGCCTTACTCACCAGGCCGCGCAGCCGGGTGTGGTCCGGCGGCTCCATCCACAGGAACGTCGCCGGGAACTCCTCGGCGGGCAAGGTGGGATGCAGCTGGTGGGCCTCCTGATCGTGCCCCCAACTCTGGTTGGACAGTACCGCTACGCAGTCGTCGTGCCGGGTGGCGACCCGCAGTCCGAACGGCGTCTCGTGCAGCCGGCCGGCTGCCCGCAGGCGCGCATAGAGCGGATAGGGATTCGGCCTGTTCGCGGGATCGAACAACGCGGCCAGCAGATCAGGAGCCTGGTCCGGGAGCGGTTTCCCGTGGTCGGCCGCGACGCCGGTACCGGCGTCCGCCCCGGCGAATACGGAATCGGTTGTGACTGCCATGACGTGCTCCTCATCGTCGGTCCGACGAATGCCGGCGCGGGTGGTGCCACGGAGCTCGGTTCACGGTGGGTCTCCACCTGGAAGCGCCCCGGGACCTGTGCGTTCAGGCCACCTGCCCGGAGCCTGATCGCGGCGGTGAGAAATGAGGGAATGGAGGCGATGGATGGGATGAGTAAGGACGGTGGCGGCGGGTGGGGACCCTCAGTTCCGTTCCCGAGTCTTGTCTCCTGGCCCTTGTCTCCGGATTCCGGCCGGACACGGGAAACTTGCTTCGGTCGCGGTCGCGGTCGCGGTCGCGCGCCGAGCCGTCGACCCGGCGAGGTGATCGGTACATTTGATACCACCAGGACGACACCCAGGTGAACTCCCAGGAAACCATCGGATGAATTTTCCGACCGCCGGAACGATTCGGTGATGTATTGTCGGCCCTGATGGATCAATAGATTACCTAAATTTTTGTTGACGAACGACCACCATACCCACGAGCCTTTTCCTGCCGCCCGCGGCATTCATCAGCACATCCGATCATCAGTACACCCGACGGACAGAGATCAGTACACCCGACGGGCGAGTACACCCGACGGGCGGCCCGATCGGCTGCTGTTCGGCCGCCGTCGCCTCGGTGCCGGCCGGGCCCCATCCGTCGCACGGACGCGGAAGACACCCGGACGCGGAAGACAGGAGTGCGGATCATGCCTGCCATCCGGAGCGAGGTCACCTCGCCCACCTCCGCCATCTCGCCCATGTCCCCGACTCTCCATCCGCGGCCGGGCCCCCCACGGTCGGCGACGACCGGCGGGCCGACCCACGCGACCCACGGCAGCCACGCGACCGGCCCGACCGGCACGACCGACGCTCGCGGGCACCATGAGCCGCTCGACGCCGAGACGTTGCACGACGCCCTGGACGTCGCGGCCGCCCGGCATCCCGACACGCCCGTCACGTTCCCGTCGACCCACGAGGTGATCTCGCTGCGGGACCTCGCGGCCACCTCCCGGATCATCGCGGCCGCGCTGACGACGGACGGGGCCCAGGCCGGCGAGCGGGTTGGGGTGCTGGCCGCGAACTCGGCCGAGTTTCTGCTCGCGTTCTTCGCGATCAGTCGGGCGGGCGCGGCGGCCTGTCCGCTGCCACTGCCGACCACCGCGCACGACCTCAACGGCTATGCCGACCGGGTCTCGCGCACCACGGCGGCCGCGGGCATCCACCGGGTGGTCACCGGCGGCCGGGTGTCCGCCATCCTGCGCCGCACGGCCGACCGGCTCGGCGGACTCCGGTTCCTCCCCGCGGCTGACCTGGTCCGCGACGTCGGTCCCGCCACGCCCACGCGCCAGCCACATCCGGGTCCCGAATGCCCGGTGGGTGCGGTGGGTGCGGACGACGTCGCGATCGTGCAGTTCACCTCCGGCAGCACCGCGGCCCCGAAGGGCGTGGTGCTCAGCCACCGCGCCGTGTTGTGCGGCATCCGCGCGATCATCGACGGCATCCGGCTCGGTGAAGGCGATCACGGCGGAATCTGGTTGCCGCTGTTCCACGACATGGGGCTGTTCGCGACCCTCAGCGCGATCATGACCGGCATCCCGATGACCGTCTGGTCCCCGGCGGACTTCGTCCGTGACCCCGCCGGCTGGCTGCGCTCGTTCCTCGCCAGCGGCGCCACGATCTCGCCGGCGCCGAACTTCGCCTACGACGACCTCGTCCGGGCGATCGACCCAGACGAGGTACCCGGGCTGGACATGCGCCGGTGGCGCGTCGCGCTGAACGGAGCCGAGCCGGTCTCCGCGGTCGGCGTCGAGCGTTTCCTCGACCACTTCGCGCCGGCCGGGTTCGCCCCCACGGCGATGTTCCCCGTGTACGGGATGGCCGAGGCCACCCTGGCCGTGGCCTTCCCGCCGCTGGGCCGCGCCCCCGTGGTCACCTGGGTCGACCGGGACCGACTCGCCGCCGAGGGAATCGTGACGGAGGTCCCACGCGAGCATCCGCGCGCCAAGGGGCTGGTCGCCGTCGGCCGGCCGGTCCGCGACATCCGGATTCGCATCGCCGACCTGCACGGTGACGTCCTGGCCGATCCGCTCGGCGACGGTCTGGCGCCGAGCCTGCGGGTGGGCGAGATCCAGATCCGGGGTGGTTCGGTCACCTCGGGCTACCTCACCGCGGGGGGCCTGACGACCGGGGGCTTCACCGCGGACGGCTGGCTGCGCACCGGCGACCTCGGCTTCCAGCGCGGCGACGATCTGTTCGTGACCGGCCGAGACAAGGAAATGATCATTATACGCGGCGTGAACTACTACCCCGAGGACGCCGAAGCGGCGGTGCGTGACCTTCCGGGCGTGCACCGACGCCGCGTCGTCGCCTTCGGCTCCCCCGACCAACCGGACGCCACCGGCAGCCCTCCGGACGCCACCGGAGCGAAGGCTGCCGGCGGCGTCACGGTGGTCGGCGAGACAGCGCTGACCGAGCCCGCGGACCGAGCCCGACTCGCGACCGACCTGCGGATGGCGGCGACTGCGGCGTTGGGGCTGTCCACGGTGACGGTGCGTCTGGTCGAGCCCGGCGCGCTGCCCCGCACCTCCAGCGGCAAATTCCAACGGCTGGCGGTACGCGACCTGGTCGGGCGCGGCGTGCTCTGACCCGCAAGCCCAGCGTCCAATTCCGCACACCCACCGCGTTCCGCGCCCATCGACCAGGGAGCCCGATGCACAGCCACCTGATGACGCCGAGCCCTGACGGCCCGCGGGAAGCCGACGATCCGGAGGACTACCTGAGCGTGCCGTGGTCCGTGCTCGCGGACTATCGGTGTTTCGGCTGCTCGCCGCACAATCCGCACGGGCTGCAACTACGCTTCTCCGCCCACGCCGACGGCATCTCGACCCGTTTCCGGCTCGAACGCCGGCACGAGTCCTATCCCGGCGTCGTGCACGGTGGCCTCATCGGAGTGATCGTCGATGAGACGATGGGCAATCTGATCGTGCTGCAGGTCGGGCTCACCGCGTTCACCACCGCGCTGCGGGTACGCTACCTCGCCCCGCTGAGCGTCGGCGCCGAATACCGCTGCGTCGCCCGGCTGCGCGGCGTCCCGGATGCTACCCCCGGCCGCGGGGACGCGGCACCAATCGGCGGCACGGCTGGCGGCGTAAGCGGCGGCAGAGCAAACGGGCTGGTGCACGCCGAGGCCGAGCTCCTCGACGAGGCCGGGACGCTGCTCGCGACCGCAAGCGCGACCTACCGCCCGACCCCGATGGACACCGCCCGGGACCGGATGATGCTGAATCCGACCGAGGCCGACCGCGTCGCGCAGGCGCTGGCGGCGACGCTCACCAGACCACCGGCCACCGGGTCCACCGCCGCCGGCCTCCCCACCTCAGAGGAGCACTGAATGTCCGTGTCGTATACGGAGATCGTCACCACCGTCACCGCCATCGTCGCCCGTGAGCTCGGCACCCCGATCGAGGACCTGGCTGCGGACGCCGATCTGCGCTCCGTGGAGGGTGCGGACTCGGTGAAGGTGCTCCGGATGATCGCCCGGGTGGAACGCGAGTACGACGTCGAACTCGAGGACGATGACGTCTTCTCGGCGGTCACCGTCGCCGAGGTCGCCGACGTCGTCCAGGCAGCGCTGCAGGTGCAGGCCGCATGAGCTCGCCCGTCACCACCGCGCCGGAGGCGGCGGCGGGCCTCGCCACCGAACCCACGACGAGCACCGAACCCACGACGAGCGACACCAATCAGCACTACGACCTGCCGCCCGAGGTCTTCGGCCTGTTCCTCGATCCCCTGCGCAAGTACAGCTCGGGTCTCTACCGCACGGAGCACGACACCCTCGAGCAGGCGCAGATCGCCAAGCTCCACTTCGTCGCCGATCGGCTCGGCCTGCGCCGCGGTGGTCGCGTCCTCGACATCGGATGCGGTTGGGGCTCGCTGACGCTGTTCATGGCGGTCGAGTACGAAGCCGAGGTCGTCGGGGTCTCCCCCGCGGGGCGACAGCACGCCTACATCGCGCAGCGAGCCGCCGAGCTCGGCGTGAGCGACCGCGTCACCACGATCCAGGGCCACTTCGAGACGGTCGAGCTGCCCTCTGGGAGTTTCGACGCGGTGACGATGCTCGGCTCGATCGTGCACATGCCCGACCTCGATGTCGTGTTCCGGCGGGCCCGGGCGCTGCTGCGCCGCGACGGACGGCTGTACGTGTCGGAAAGCTGCTTTCGCAACGCGGCCACCCGGGCGGCGTTCGACCATCGGGAAGGGACCGAGTTCGTCCGCGCATCGATCTTCGGCTGGGGGGACATGCGGCCGCTGTCCGACCTCGTCACCGGTGCCGAGGACGCCGGTTTCTCCCTGGCGAGCCTCGACGATCTCACCGACGACTACCGGCGCACCATCGACGACTGGCTGGTGAACGTCGACGCGGCCGCGGAGCGGATCGACGCGATCCGCCCGGGAACAGCCGCAACGCTGCGCCGCTATCTGGAGGTCGCGAACGCCGGCTGGGGCTACACCACCAAACACTACGCGCTGGTGTGCCGCAAGGCACGCTGACCGCCGCCGAGCGAGGAACGGGATCCACATCATGACGGCATCCGACATTCTCCGGCCGGCGTTCGGCCAGGCCCGCGGCGTCGAACCACCGCCAGCCCCCGCACGCCCGGCCCTGGCGCCGCTGCTTCCTCCCGCCGAGGTCGAGGCGGCCGTCATCGCCTTCCACCAGGCGGGTTCCACCACCCGCCGCTTCGACGTCGAATCAACGTTCGCCTGGGAGAACGCCGACGCCGGTCGGCTCACCGAGGGACAGCGCTCCGCGGTCCGGTTCATCACGTTGATCGAGGACCACCTGCCCGGCTACTTCGGCGTGTACGAGCGGGCCTTCCCGCTGAACCCCGACGTCGACGTCGAGACCTTCGTGCACAACCGGGAGCTTTACCACTTCACCGTGCGTTGGGCGCAGGAGGAGGACAGCCACGCCCGGGCGCTGTTCCGCTACCAGGTCGCCGCCGGCATCGCCGATCCCGACGAGCTGCGGCGGGAACTGGCGACCGAGGGGCGCAAGCACTTCGAACTGCCGCACGACCACGCGGTCTCGCTGTTCGCCTACGCCCTGGTCCAGGAGAAGGCGACCCAGCTGTACTACCAGCAGCTGCGGGCGGTCGTCGGCGATCCGGTGTTGGCCGATCTGCTGAACCGGCTCGCCAAGGACGAGGCCCGGCACTTCACCTTCATGGCCGACATCGTGGAACGGTACCTGCGCCGCCACGGCGACGCCGTCATCGAGCCGATCCGGGAGGTTATCGCGCACTTCCGGATGCCACTGGCCGACACGATCCGGGGTTACTGGCGCTGGGCCCTGCGGATCGCCGAGACTGCCCGCTACGATCACACCGACGCCTACCCGCACCTCATCCGAGTGGTCAACCGGGCGGTCGACGTCCGCACCGACAAGGTCGACGAACTGGTTCGCTTCGTCGACGCCTGCCGGTCGACGACCCTGGACACCCCGTAGGTCCCTGCCAGGACCAGCGCAGCAGCAGTGGCCGTCCCACGAACCGGCTGCCGGTGAATTTGGGGGAGCTGAGCACGGTCTGCGATCCCTGGACCGTGCTCAGCTCCCCACAACTCGGCCGCCACACGATCACGCGCACGCGTCCCCGGCCGGGACGCGTCCGCGTGGATGGCCGCACGGGAAACTACCGGATCCGTTCGTGACAGGCCCGGTACCGGCAAACCCGGCACCGACAGGCCCGGTACTGACGAACTCGATCGCCGAAGCGGTCAGGGCATCGCCTCCACCAACGCCTGCCGGATGTCGGAGTTCCGGTTGAACTCCCGGCCGAGAACGCTGCCGAGCGCCTTGCGGATCTTCACTTGGAGCTGTTCCAGCGTATCCGGCTCGGAAACCCGCAAGAACACCTCGAACGCGGTGTCAATGGTCTCGTGGCCCTGAAGATCCTCTAGCAGGCGGTGCTTGAACTCCCCCACCGGATGCTTGATCCGGTTGTTCGACATGTAGAAGTGGAACGTCTCCAACACGGACACGAGCTCGTGCGGATTCCGCTCCAGCCGGCGCTTCGCGAAGTACATGAACTCCCGGGCATGACCGGCCTCGTCCCGGCTGGCGCGCAGCATGAGGTCCGCCAGCACCGGCTCGCGCACCCACTCCGACATCGTCCGGTAGACCGTGTTCACCGTCATCTCCGAGATGACGTTGGTGATCAAAGTGGCGCTCGGCGTGGTGCCCGGCACGTAGGGCTCGCGCAACGCCTCGATCCGGCGCTGGTCGATCTGGGCGTCCACCGCCTGCAGCCACGCCCGGAAGGCGTAGTGGTGCTGGAGCTCCTGGTAGCCCCAGATGTTCACGAAGGCAGAGCAGTCGTAATCGTCGGTGAACTCGTTGAGAAAGCCGTGCACCGCCGCGATGGAGGTGGCCTCACCCATGACCGCACCCTTGACCAGCGCAATGTACTCGGGCTGGACAAGATCCCTGCGGATCTCGTCCAGCGGCAGGTCGGCCAGCTTCCACTGCAGCCGCTCATAGTGCTGGAATACGTCAAAGCTGTGCGCGTTCTCGATGGTGTCGGAGGTCGCCATGCTGGAATCTCCCCTGGCCCGGTCCCGTCGACCTGTGCGGACTCGTTTCTATTTCACCACAGCTGGTTCGACAATATCAACGGCCAGTCATTACGTCATCCCATCGATCGATGGGAACGGGCTATGGCGCCCACGACGAAGTCCTTGGATTTTTATGATGTTCTCGCCCAGGATTCCGGGAAGATTAACCCACGAGTCGATCCGGCGGGCCGCCAATACCTCATGGCTGCTCTGGCTCCATGAACCTGCTCCAGGCACCTGCTCCATGCACCGCGCGAGAGACCGGGCAAGAGGGAGTTCATGTGACACCTGCTGCGCACGCTGCTGACGCGGGCCGAGAAACTGGAGCTGCCTGGAGCCGCTCAGCGACAGCCCCCAGGACAAGCCGAACGTCAACTTCCGCGGCCCTGACGGACTCCCGGCCGCCCCGCGGCAGCCGGGGGCACGCCGTCGTCCTCGGCGCCGGGATGGCCGGGCTCCTCGCGGCCCGGGTGACGGCCGAGTTCTTCGACCGGGTGACGATCATCGAACGAGACGACCTCACCACCGGGGGTACTCGCCGCGGCGTCGCGCAGGGATCCCATCTGCACGCCCTCACCGAACGAGGCCGGTTGTGCCTGGAGGAGCTGTTCCCCGGGTTCACCGACACCGTGACCGGCCACGGCGCGCCTCGCGCCCACATGCTCGTCGAGACCCGGTGGTACGTCCGCGGGCGGCGGTTGTACCCCACCGACACCGGGCTCACCTCCCTGCTGGCGAGCCGGCCGCTGCTGGAGAGCGTGCTGCGGGAGGCCGTACTCGCCCGTTCCCAGGTCCGCCTGCTGCAGCGGGTGCGCGCCGTTGGGCTGGTGGGCCGGCCCGCCCCGGGCGGTCCGGACGAACCCGGCCGGATCGTCGGGGTCCGGGTCGAACGCCTCGACGGTGGCCCGCGGCCGGACGACGCCCGAGTCAACGGCACCCAAGCCAACGGCACCCGGCCCGACAGCAGCACCCGGCCCGACAGCAGCACCCGGCCCGACGGGGTACGCCCTGCGGATGCGCACCTCGACGGCGGCGAGGTCATCGAGGCGGAGCTGGTCGTCGACGCGACCGGCCGCGGCTCCCGGGCAGCGGACTGGCTCGCCGCGCGCGGGCTGCCCGTGCCCGTGCGCGAGCAGGTCGACGTCGACCTCGGCTACGCATCCCGCGTCTACCGGCGACGCGCGAGCGACCTCGACGGCCAACGTGCGGTTATCATCTCGACGATCCCCGGGCTGCGTGGCGGTGGCGCCGTCGCGCAGGAGGACGATCGGTGGATCGTCACCCTGGCCGGCATGCTCGGCGAGCATCCGCCCACCGACCCGGACGGGTTCGCCCGTTTCGCGGCAACCCTACCCGCTCCCGACATCGCCCGGCTCATCGCCGACGCCGAGCCGCTCGGGGATCCGACCCCCTATCGCTTTCGCGGATCGGTGCGACGCCCGTACGCACGCCTGCGCGAGCCCAGCGCCGGCTTCGTCGCCCTCGGGGACGCGGTGTGCAGCCTCAACCCGCTGTACGCCCAGGGGATGACGGTCGCGGCCCAGCAGGCGCTGGCGCTGCGGGACGCCCTGCGGGACACGCCGGACGCGCTCGGCCCACCCGCCGCCCGCACCGACGCCGATCTGCCCCGGCGGTTCTTCACCGCCGCGGCCGTTCCCGCCGACCTGGCCTGGGCTCTGGCCACCGGAAATGATCTAGGATACCCACAGGTGCAGGGGCGGCGCACCCCGCGGATCAGGCTGGTCAACGCCTATCTGCCCCACGTGCACGCCGCCGCGCATACCGACCCGGTGGTGGCCCGGGTGTTCATGCGGATCATCAATCTGGTCGAACCGCCGTCGGCCCTGCTGCGACCGGACGTCCTCACTCGGGTGCTACGCGCCCGCCGCTCCTGATCCTCCACGCCGGCGGCCGGCTCCGGGTGCCGTGGGATGCGCACGTGCCCGGGACCGCGCCGGGCCGGGAATCCCCGCCTCAGCCACCGAGCTGGGCGGGTTCACGGCTGGACACCACTCGCGCTCATGGCCGCGACGACACGTTCACGGTGTTTCGCCGCGTAGGCTTCTCTATTGTTCAGCCGGGGGAACTGTTCCCCCGGAACCGGCACACCGAGGAAGTCGCACAGGGGCCCCCACCCCTGGGCGACGTCGAATACCAACAGACGGTCGGCTGAGATCTCGCGTTGCACCGCGGCATTGTGCTCCGCGAAGACCTGTAGGGCGTTGTCCTTGTCCGCGAAACGCCCCTTGAAGACACCGTCCCACACCACCAGATTCATCATGGTGATCACGCGCATGGCTTCCGCGCTCATTCGCGCCGGTCGGTTCGATATCGCCTGGAACAGCGTGCTCCGCGCACTGTCATACCACTTTTCCGGGTCGCGAACCGTAAGAATCACTCGAGCCGACGGGTAGTGGTCGGCGAGCTCCCGCCAGAACCGGGCGCCCGGCCAATCGACTGTCGATCTGTACTGGCCGTACAGCGAGTCCCAGTCCACAGGAGCGCCTTCAGCGGCACTCGTCCATGCGGCAATGGTCTCTCGGTGCGCGAGGACCTCGTCCATGTGATGACAAGGGCCGTAACCGAGCTGTTCGAGGGCCAACTTGAGCGAAAGCGTTCCGGTGCGCCCGAAGCCCGCACCAATGATGTTGATCATTTCCCTCCTCCGTAGACAACGGATGCAACATTAACGACCATTCCGTTGCGAGTCCAGAGGGAATTTTGATAATCTATCATCCTGATAGGGATTGTGTAGTTGCAAGTACCCCGACTTCCCGCACCCGGTTGTCCGGTGTAGTTTTATGGAGGATTCAGGATTCACCACGGCGCCGCGGCCAGGCGGGCACGGCCTCCGCCGGGGATAGCGGACACGCGGGCAGCGGCCCCGCCGCCGGGTCAGCTGCCGCCGCCACTGCCGCCGGTGACCTCGATGTGCCTGGGCTGACTCTTCCTGGACTTGGCGAGCCGGATCGTCAGCACCCCGTCGTCCAGCGACGCACTGACCGACTCCGGGTCCACCTCGCCCGGCAGCACGATGCGATGTTCAAACCTGCCCACCCGGCGGGTCTGGCGGCGTAGCACGCCCTTCCGTTCCCGCTCCTTGGTCTCACCGGTGACCCGAAGCTCGTTATCCCGCAGGTCGATCGAGACATCGCGGCCGCGCACCCCGGGGAGTTCGAGTTCGACGATGTAGGCATCGTCGGTCTCCTCGATGTCGACCGGGATGACGGCGGCGGCCAGCAGTCCCACCGGTCGGCCTTCCGCGCCACCGACGACCTCATCGAGCAGGCTTCCCATCCGGGTCCAGGCGTCCTCGATCTCCCGGAACGGATCCCACCTGATCACCGGGGCCGGACGTTGGCTGCTTCGCACCGGAAATGCCATGATGTTCCTCCACCCGTCAGTATCATTTCGACATCATTCGATTCGACCACACAATCAGCTGTTATCGGTCAAATACTTCCATCGCCGTCTCCCTGGTCGTCGGCGGGTAAATCGGCCGCGGCGGGAAACACTGACCACTGCTTCGGGGTTGTTCCGCAACCGCCGGAACGGTGAACAACCGGCGCGACCTCTCCGGGACGGCCACCGCCTGGGCACACAGCACCCGGGCAGGTGTGGAGGCCGCGAAGCACGGCGGTCCCACCATCCCCTCGAATCAGTTTTCCTCATCAAGACGAGCCGGCGGGACCCTGGCCCTGTCCGCTGACGGACAATGAGCCCAAAGTCCTTCTGCCCAGCTCCGCCCGCACGAAACCACAGCCGGGCGACGGTGCGGGCATCGCGGCACCCCGCCCTGCCCCGGCTGGTCGCGCGGCTGAACGCACTCCCAGGGGCTCCTCGAGCACCTCGGCGACCAGCCCGCGATCGTGACCACGCTGCAGGAATGGCATGACATCCTCGCGGCTGTCAGCCGGCAATCCGCCGAGACGGATCCGCTGCCAGTGGCACAGTGGCGTGCGCTCGCGGCCGGCCTGCCGCGTTCCCCGGAGCCCGCCGAGGGCGCGCGTCAGACCGCCGCGGCCGGCACCGGGGCGAGGGCGAGACCCGTCCCCGGCAGGGCGGCCCGCACCTCGGCGGCGAGCAGGTTCCAGTCCGTCACGCGGGCCGAGGTCGAGCGGTAGGCCAGGCCGACACGCCGGTGCGGCGCGGGCCGGCGGAACGTGGCGACGGCCAGGCCCCGCCCCTCGCCGACCTCGACTCCGACAGCGGCGGCGGGGACGAGGGTCAGCCCCAGGCCACCGGCGACCATCTGGACGATCGTCGACAGGCTCGCCGCACGCAGGGTGGAACGCTCCCGTGCCCCCGCCTCCCGGCAGACCTCGAGTGCCTGGGCCCGGAAGCAGTGCCCGTCCTCCAGCAGGAGCAGGTCCTGCCCGCCGATGGCTGCGACCGGCACGGCAACGCCACCCGCCAGCGGGTGCTCCGCGGGGGTGACGAGGACAAAGTCCTCGTCGTACAGCGGGATCTCGGCTGTCCCCGGCTCATCGGTGGGCAGAGCGAGCAACGCGAGATCGAGCGCACCGCCGCGCAGCTCCGCCAGCAGGGTGGCCGTCTGAGACTCCCGCAGCCGCAGCCGCGCCTGCGGCCACCGTTCCCGCAGCGTCGGCAGCAGCTGTGGAAGCAGGTAGGGGGCCACCGTGGGGATGACCCCAAGACGGATGTCACCGACCAGGGGTTCCCGGGCCCGGATGGCCAGTTCACCGATGTCGTCGACGGCACCCAGTACCCCCCGGGCCCGCCGGACGATCTCCTCCCCGAGCCCGGTGAGCAGGACGCTGCGGGTGGTGCGTTCCACGAGCTGGACGCCCAGGGTGCGCTCGAGCGCCGCCACCGCGCTGGACAGCGTCGGCTGGCTGACGTGCAGGGCCGCCGCGGCGCGGCCGAAGTGCCGGTGATCGGCCACTCCGACGAGGGCGCGCAGCTGGGCCAGGGTCGGGTGCGGACTAGCCATAGATTGAGGCTATCAAAGTTGCGGAATTTTTCGATTTCTCTTCCGAGTCGCCGACCGTGACAGTGTGACAGTTATGACAGTGGAGTCATCCCTGCGCGGCTTCTCGATCGACGAGGCCGTCAACGAGGCCATCAACGACGGCCGCGGCCATCTACTGGGGCCGGCGCCCCGGCTGTTCCACCGCACGCGTTCCTGATCGCTCCTGATCCGTCTATGCCCGGAGGGTCCCATGTCCGAGAACCATGACGCAGTCGTGTACAACACGAACGCGGAGAACGGCGGTGGCTGCCCGGTCGCGCACGGGCGCGCCCCGCACCCCACCCAGGGCGGCGGAAACCGCGGCTGGTGGCCGAACCGGCTCAAC
This sequence comes from Frankia sp. CeCAU1, assembly GCF_977971845.1. Lineage (NCBI taxonomy): Bacteria > Bacillati > Actinomycetota > Actinomycetes > Frankiales > Frankiaceae > Frankia > Frankia sp. CeCAU1. Next base: position 36,274 of record NZ_CDWWXA010000033.1, read on the forward strand.
CTGAAGATCCTCGCCAAGAACCCCGCCGTGGCCAACCCCCTCGGCGGGGAGTTCACCTATGCCGAGGCCTTCCGGACCCTCGACCTCGCCGCCGTGAAGCAGGACATCGCGGCGGTGCTGACTACCTCGCAGGCCTGGTGGCCGGCCGACTACGGTCACTACGGCCCGTTCATCATCCGGATGGCGTGGCACAGCGCGGGTACCTACCGCATCAGCGACGGTCGCGGTGGTGCGGGTGCCGGCCAGCTGCGTTTCGCTCCCCTCAACAGCTGGCCGGACAACGCGAACCTCGACAAGGCTCGCCGCCTGCTGTGGCCGGTCAAGAAGAAGTACGGTCAGAAGATCTCATGGGCCGATCTGATGATCCTCGCCGGCAACGTCGCCCTGGAGTCGATGGGCTTCGAGACCTTCGGCTTCGCCGGCGGTCGGGTGGACGTCTGGGAGCCTGACGAGGACGTCTACTGGGGCCCCGAGACCACCTGGCTCGACGACGAGCGCTACACCGGCGACCGGGAGCTCGAGAATCCCCTCGCCGCCGTCCAGATGGGTCTCATCTACGTCAACCCGGAGGGCCCGAACGGCAACCCGGACCCGATCGCCGCGGCGCGCGACATCCGCGAGACGTTCCGCCGGATGGCGATGAACGACGAGGAGACGGTCGCCCTGATCGCCGGCGGCCACACCTTCGGCAAGACCCACGGCGCGGCCAACCCGGACGAGCACGTCGGCCCGGAGCCCGAGGGCGCCCCCATCGAGGAGCAGGGCTTCGGCTGGACGAGCACCTTCGGCACCGGCAGGGGTGGGGACACGATCACCAGCGGGCTTGAGGGTGCGTGGACGAACACCCCGGTGAGCTGGGACAACAGCTTCTTCGAGATCCTGTTCAGCTACGAGTGGGAGCTGACGAAGAGCCCCGCCGGTGCGAACCAGTGGAAGCCGAAGGACGGTGCCGGTGCCGGCACCGTCCCCGACGCCCACGACGCAGCGAAAAGCCACGCCCCCACGATGCTGACGACGGACCTCGCCCTCCGGTTCGACCCGATCTACGAGCCCATCTCGCGGCGCTTCCTGGAGAATCCGAGCGCGTTCGCGGACGCGTTCGCCCGGGCGTGGTTCAAGCTGACGCATCGTGACCTGGGGCCGGTCGCGCGCTACCTCGGCCCGGAGGTCCCGACCGAGACGCTGCTGTGGCAGGACCCGCTCCCGGCGGTGGCCCACGAACTCATCGACGCCGCGGACGTCGCCACTCTCAAGGGTCAGATCCTTGCCTCGGGCCTGTCGGTCTCCCAGCTGGTCTCCACCGCGTGGGCGTCGGCCTCGACGTTCCGCGGTGGTGACAAGCGCGGCGGCGCCAACGGTGCGCGCATCCGCCTCGAACCACAGCGCGGTTGGGAGGTCAACGAACCCGACCAGCTGGCGGCGGTCCTGCGCACGCTGACGAGAATCCAGGAGGCCTTCAACGCCGCCCGGACCGGCGGCAAGCAGGTCTCACTCGCCGACCTGATCGTGCTCGCCGGTGGTGTTGCCGTCGAGCGGGCCGCCGCGAACGCCGGCTTCGACGTCGAGGTCCCCTTCGCGCCGGGACGTACCGACGCGTCGCAGGAGCAGACCGACGTGGAGTCGTTCGCGGTGCTCGAGCCGACGGCGGACGGGTTCCGCAACTACCTGGGGAAGGGCCACCGCCTGCCGGCTGAGTACCTTCTGCTCGACCGGGCGAACCAGCTGACCCTGAGCGCCCCCGAGCTGACGGTCCTCGTCGGTGGTCTGCGGGTCCTGGGCGCCAACTACCAGCAGTCGCCGCTCGGCGTCTTCACCGCGACCCCCGGGTCGCTGACGAACGACTTCTTCGTCAACCTGCTCGAGCTGGGCACGACGTGGAAGACGACGTCCGAGGACGCGAACACCTTCGAGGGCCGCGATGCCGCCACGGGCAAGGTCAGGTGGACCGGCAGCCGCGCCGACCTCGTCTTCGGTTCAAACTCCGAACTGCGCGCGCTCGCGGAGGTCTACGCGAGCGACGACGCGCGGGAGAAGTTCGTGCACGACTTTGTCGCGGCGTGGGTCAAGGTGATGAACCTCGACCGGTTCGACCTCGTCTGATCCTGGTTCGCCTCGCCCGATCCTGACGTCCAGGTCGGCCCGTGCCGGGCCACCTGGACGTCCTCGGTCCCGTCGCCATGGGCCTGAGGACGTGACGGTCGTGACGGTCGTGACGAGCTCGTCCGCCGAACAGGTGCCGGCGGCCGATCGGCGTGACAGGCGTCACCAGCACCCCCATACCTTCAGATAATCGACTGATCCTGCTAGACAGAACCAGTACCCGGGGAAACCTCGACGTCGCAGTACGATCCCGCGGGGACGACCATGATCCTTTGTGATCCCGTGCCGCCCCTGCCGGAACGGCTCCCTCCCGTCGCCCAGGCCGTCCAGCCGCTGTCCCGGCCACGCTCCCCGTTCCCGTACCAAGCCGGGGGTCAACGGCTCTCGCCTTCGAAGATCTCCCTCACCGCCGCCGCGCGCGGGACGAGCGGTAGCGTGCGCGCCGCCAGCCTTCCTCTGGACACGCCTGGCGACTGGCCCGCGCGCCCACCCGAGGCACGGGAGAAACCCTCGGCATCCGGTCTCCTCGATCCCCTGCTGCTCTCTGTGCCCAGCCCTGGGCCGGCGACCGCCACGGTTCGGCGCACCGGCTGCCGTTGCACCGTTCGTCTCCCTCCCCCTCGACACGGAGGTCGAGACGGCGGTCACCGTGCGACGCGTAGGTCGACAACTCGCTGTAGTCGACTCCGAGCTCGGATCGGCGGGATCCCGGGCGAGCGTGCTTGTGCGTTTTCTCGTCTCGCGCCTCACCGTCCATTGACCCCTTCAAGGACGCGCTGGTCAACGCCTGTTCGAGGGACCAGACGGAGCGGGGACCGCGGCAGTCCGGTCGAGCGCGCCCGCACCCGGGCCGAGTCGGTCAGGTCGACATTTTTATTAACTCTGCGTAACAGAATGCGGAATACAACGTGGTCCTTCACCGCCCCGGACCGGAGGACCACCCCCATCGCTGCCACAATGCGACTTCGTAAGCACGGTTCGTAGTCAGACGGCACCAAAGACCACTAGCCACACATCCGACATCGCAGTCCGGAGTCTGGGGAATACCAGATTCCGGACAGCACGATCATCAGGGGGATCAAGAGATCATGACGTTAACGCATCCGACCGAGACGCCGACGAGCCTGATGACCGGGCATCCGGTTCGACTGGCCCGCCCGGGGGAGACGGACGACCGCGAGTCGCACCCCACCCGGGACACCACCACGACAATCACCCGAACCGGCACCCCCGGCATCGGCGGCATCACCGCCACCGGCCCCGGCC